>NZ_JBIBUW010000004.1:0-234443 GCF_043079785.1 Streptomyces sp. NPDC015139
GCCAGATATGGAAGCCGGGTAACCGGTGGAGTTGACTGGTACTAATAGGCCGAGGGCTTGTCCATTGATGCTCGCGTTCACTGTGTTGGTTCTGAAACCACGACCACGTCGCCGCCTTGTGCTGGCGTTTCGGTTGAGAGTTTCATAGTGTTTCGGTGGTCATAGCGTGAGGGAAACGCCCGGTTACATTCCGAACCCGGAAGCTAAGCCTCACAGCGCCGATGGTACTGCAGGGGGGACCCTGTGGGAGAGTAGGACGCCGCCGAACAAATTGTGAAAAGGTCGGACCCTGAACTTCGGTTCAGGGTCCAACCTTTTTCTGTTTCGCGTAACGTGTCGTTCACGTTGCGCACCGAGCATCCCAGTCATGGGAACTGCAGCAATGCTCAGGGCCGCCGGCGTCGGAGTCGGTGACGAGGTCGTCGTACCGGCCTTCGGGAACGTCGAGGTCGCCGAGGCCGTGACCCTGGCGGGCGCGCTGCCGGTGTTCGCCGACATAGACCCGCTGACCTACTGCCTCGACCCGCACGCGGTCGAGGCCGCCACAACCGCGCGTACGGCCGCGGTCGTTGTCGTGCACCGCTTCGGACGGCACGCGGACATCGGACAGTTGCACGCCCTCGGGCAGCGGCACGGGCTGCTGATCCTGGAGCAGGGCGAGTCCGAGGCGCCGTACGACGAGATAGCGCAGCGCAGAGAGCGGGCCGCCTACCTCGACGCCAAACTCAAGGGCGTACGGACCCCGGACGGCGGTGACGGGCACACCTACCAGCAGTACGTGGTGCGCGTGCCCGGCAACGGCCGGCCGGACCGGGACGCCTTCGCCCGGGCCGTGCGTGCCAAGGGGGTCGAGTGCCGAGTACCGGTGAAGACGCCCGTGCACCGGCTGCCGGAATTCCGCCGGTACGTGTCGCTGCCGCAGACCGAACTGGCCGCCGACGAAACCCTCGCACTGCCCGTGGACGCCTCCCTCACCAAGCGGGAGATGCAGCGCATCGTCTCCGCCTGCAACGCACTCGGGGGACTGCTCCAGCCCGCCTTCTGAACGGTCACCGAACGAATTTGGGAACCGGGGCCGGTTCGGGGTACAGTTTCTTCGTCGCCGCGAGGGAAACCTCAAAGGCCAGGCCCCTATAGCTCAGTCGGTAGAGCGTCTCCATGGTAAGGAGAAGGTCAACGGTTCGATTCCGTTTGGGGGCTCCAGCAGAAAAGCCCCGCCCTTTCGGGCGGGGCTTTTTCTTATGCCTCCTGGTGGATTCCCGGCACCCGCATCGCCAGAATCGCCATGTCGTCGGACGGTGCGTCCGACGCGAAGCGCTCCACCGCGCGCATGATGCGCGCGGCGACCGCACCGGCCGTCAGTCCCGTGCAGGTGGTGAGGACGTCGGCGAGACCGTCGTCGCCCAGCATCCGCGTGCCCTCACGGCGTTCGGTGACGCCGTCCGTGACACAGAGGAGCACGTCACCGGGGTCGAGGGTGACGTGCTGCTCGTAGAGCTCCAGATCCTCGATGACACCCAGCAGCGGCTGCGGCTCGGCCGCGGCGGCCACCGTGCCGTCCTGGCGCAGACGCAGCGGCAGGGGGTGGCCGGCGCAGACGACCTTCATCTCGGCGCTGCCGTCCTCCTGCGGGCGCAGCTCGCCGTAGAGGAGGGTCAGGAAGCGGCTGCGGTCGCCCTCGTCGAGGATCGCGGAGTTCAGGCGCTCCAGGACGGCCGGGCCGCTGAGGCCCTCGCGGGCCAGCAGGCGCAGCGCGTGCCGGGCGAGACCGGTGACCGCCGCCGCGTTGGGTCCCGTACCGCAGACGTCGCCGATGGCGAAGCCGTACGCGCCCTCGCCGATGGGGAAGACGTCGTAGAAGTCGCCGCCGACCTCGTTGCCCTCGCCGGCCGCGCGGTAGATGACCTCGACCTCGACGCCGTCGATGTGCGGGGTGCCGGGCGGGAGCAGGCTGCGCTGGAGGGCCTGGCTGATGGCCGTACGCTCCGAGTACAGGCGGGCGTTGTCCAGGGCGAGGGCGGCCCGGCGGCTCAGGTCCTCGGCGAGTTCCAGGATCTCCTGGCGGAAGTGCTCGTCGGTGGGCTTGCCGAGGGTCAGCATGCCGATGACGCGGTTGCGGGCCACCAGCGGCAGGACGACCGTCTCGCCGCCGACCGCGCCGGCCGTCGCCAGTGTCGGGCCGATGCCCGAGGCGACCTGGCGCGTGGGGCCGCCGGAGAGGCCGAGGCTGCGCATCGACGTGCGCAGGGCCGCCTGGTGGGCGACCTCGGCGGGCGCGGTCCAGACCCGCGCTCCGGGCGTGGGCACCGGGTCCGGCGGGGAGATCTTCGACAGCAACGACTTGATGCCGTCGATGAGTTCCTCGTCCTCGTGCAGGACGTAGGACAGGTACGGCTCGGAGGCCTGGTCGGCGATGGTGTACACCGCGCACCAGGTGGCAAGCGTCGGGACGGTCATCTGGGCCATGAGGGCCAGCGTCTGGTCCCGGTCCAGGGTGCCGGCCAGCAGGTCGGAGGCCTCGACGAGGAAGCTCAGGGAGCCGCGGCGCAGCCGCTCCAGCTCGCCCAGGCGGGCCGACTCGACGGCCAGGGCGATCCGGTCGGCCGCGAACTGCAGGCGCAGGGCCTCCTCGTTGGAGTACCGGCCGGGGGACTCGGCGGCGACGCCGAGGGATCCGGTGAGACGGCCCTCGACCTTGAGCGGGACCGTGACGACCGAGCGCATCCCGGTACCGGAGAGCAGCGGCACGGCGCCGGGGACCGCGTTGAGGTCGTCGTGGACGGCCGGCATGCGGGCGGAGCCGTAGCGTCCGGGGCCGGCCTCGACGGGGACGCGGGCGAAGCGCTGGCGGGCGGAGGGCAGGCCGGTCGAGGCGCGGACCTCGAGCTCCGTCTCGTCGTCCGTGGCGAGCAGCAGGAACGCGGAGTCGCCGTCGAGCATGTCGCGGGCGCGTTCCACCGTGCGCTGGAGCAGGCCGTCGAGGTCGTCGGGGGCGGGGGAGCCGATGAACACCTCGAACGGGTCGGTGCTCTGCCCGTCCGACGTCTGCGGCTGGTCGCCGACCGGGACACGCGTCGGCGACTGCAGGACGGCGCGCTCGTGATCGCGTACGAGGAGGCAGACGGTGGAGGGCTCGCCGCCGGTGTCGCGGACTCTGAGGTGGGAGGCGTACACCTGGATCACCCGGCCGTCGGCGCCGCGGATGCCGTAGCTGCCCTCCCAGCGCGAGAGCTGGAGCGCCTCGGCGACGCCGGTGCCGGTGCCGGGGGTGTGCGGCCAGGCCGCGAGTTCGGTGAGGGGCCTGCCGATGACCTCGGCGGACGGGTAGCCGAAGACTTCCTCGGCGTCCTCGTTCCAGGCGGAGATCGCGCCCTTGCGGTCGACCTGGAGAACCGCGACGCGGACCCGGCCGTCGGCCAGCGGGAGGAGGCCCACCGGCAGGGCGGGGCCCGCCGTGCGGGTGCCGACCGGGCGTTCGGGCAGATTGAGCTGGAACCAGACGTTCTTGTGGGTGGGGGTGTAGTCGACGCCCCAGCGGGTCGCGAGGGCCGCGCAGAGCTGGAGGCCGCGGCCGCCCTCGCGGTCGGGGTTGCCCATGGGGGTCGCGACGCTCTGGATCGGGACCTCGCGCTCCGGGTAGCGGTCGGAGACCTCGACGCGCACACCGTCCTCGGTGCGCAGGCACAGCACCTCCGCGTGCGTCCCCGCGTGGACGACCGCGTTGGTCACCAGCTCGCTGGTCAGGACGACCGCGTCGTCGACGATGTCGGCGAAGCCCCAGCCCTGGAGGGTGTCGCGGACGAAGGACCGGGCAACCGCGACCGATCGCCCGACGGGCTCGAAGCTGGCGGCCGCGCGCGCGGTGATCACAGAACTCCTCGACCGGTTGTCGACGTGCAGGTCTCCGGGGCCGCCCGGCTCGCGCCGCTGCTGCGGCATCAGCTCGTCCGTCGGCCGTTGCTCCGGGGGCTGTTCCCCGGGGATCAGTCCGGTGGTCATGGTCTGCGGCCGCCCCTCCGATGCCCGCTCGTGCTCGTGCCACCGCCCAGGCCGGTCGGACCGGTGCGGCTGGACAGCCGCATGCAAGGTTACTTACCTTCGCCGTCCGAGCGGATGCCGGTCGCCGGTGTTTACCCCCCAGGGTGTGCGGACGATGTGCGAAGCTGCCGAACTGTTATGGCCTGGTTCGGCCGGGGTGAAACACTGGGCAGGCTTCTGATGAAGGTCCGGTCGGCCTGCGTGCGTTTCGTGTACGGCGGGCAGCAGCCCCTGGTGTGGCCGGATCTCGTCTGGCAGAAATACGCAGCAGTAGTGGGTACGTGGAAGTCACCGGTATGCCGACGACCGGCACGCCGGGCCGAAGCGGCCGAGCACAGCAGTAACGGTCTACCCCTCCGGGAGGGACACAGTGGAGTCTGGCGCGGCGACGCGGGGCACGAAGACGCGCGCGAAAGGCGGACCGTCCCTGGGCAAAAACGGCGGTACCACCGCCGTGGACACGGCTGCCCTGAACCGGCTGCTGGCGGCACTCGTGTCGATGCGTGACGGGAACTTCCGCAAACGGCTCACGGTGTCCGGCGACGGCGTGATGTCGGAGATCGCGGCCGTGTTCAACGAGGTCGCCGACCGGAACCTGCATCTGACGGGTGAGCTGTCCCGGGTGCGGCGCGTGGTCGGTCGTGAGGGAAAGCTCACCGAACGGCTGGAGACGGGGGCCTGCGAGGGCTCCTGGGCGACCGCCATCGACAACTCCAACGCGCTGGTGGACGACCTCGTCTGGCCGGTGTCCGAGGTCGGCCGGGTGCTGACGGCGGTCGCCGACGGTGATCTGTCGCCGCGCATGGAGCTGCGGACGCAGGCGCCGGACGGCGGCACGGGACATCCGCTGCGCGGGGAGTTCCTGAAGGTCGGCAGGACCGTGAACAACCTGGTCGACCAGTTGTCGACGTTCACGGACGAGGTCACCCGCGTGGCCAGCGAGGTGGGCACCGAGGGCAAGCTCGGCGGCCAGGCGCAGGTGCGCGGCATGTCGGGTTCGTGGAAGGACCTGACCGAGTCCGTCAACACCATGGCGTACCGGCTGACCGCGCAGGTGCGGGACATCGCCCTGGTGACCACGGCGGTCGCCAAGGGTGATCTGTCACGCAAGGTGACCGTCCATGTCGCGGGCGAGATGCTGGAGCTGAAGAACACCGTCAACACGATGGTGGACCAGCTGTCCTCGTTCTCCTCCGAGGTCACACGGGTGGCCCGGGAGGTGGGCACGGAGGGCATCCTGGGCGGCCAGGCGCAGGTGCCCGGGGTGGCCGGCGTGTGGAAGGAGCTGACCGACTCCGTCAACACGATGGCCGGCAACCTCACCGCACAGGTGCGTGGGATCTCGCAGGTCACCACGGCCGTCGCCAGCGGTGACCTGTCGCAGAAGGTGACGGTCCCGGCGCGCGGCGAGGTGGCCCAGCTGGCCGAGACGATCAACCAGATGACCGAGACGCTGCGGATCTTCGCGGACGAGGTCACGCGGGTGGCGAACGAGGTCGGCGCCGAGGGGCGGCTCGGCGGGCAGGCGAACGTGCCGGGCGCGGCCGGCACCTGGAAGGACCTGACCGACTCCGTCAACACGGTGTTCCGGAACCTGACCACGCAGGTGCGGGACATCGCCGCCGTGACGACCGCGGTGGCCAGTGGTGATCTGTCGCAGAAGGTCACGGTGGACGTGGCCGGCGAGATGCTGGAGCTGAAGAACACCGTCAACGGCATGGTGGACCAGCTGTCGGCGTTCGGTGCCGAGGTGACACGGGTCGCGCGGGAGATCGGCGTCGAGGGTGAGCTGGGCGGGCAGGCGCAGGTGCCGGGCGCGGCCGGCACCTGGAAGGACCTGACCGACTCCGTCAACACCGCGTTCCGCAACCTCACCGGGCAGGTGCGCAACATCGCCCAGGTGACGACGGCGGTGGCCAACGGCGACCTCTCGCAGAAGGTCACCGTGGACGTGTCCGGTGAGATGCTCCAGCTGAAGAACACCGTGAACACGATGGTGGACCAGCTGTCGTCGTTCGCCGACCAGGTCACGCGGATGGCCCGGGACGTGGGCACGGAGGGCCGCCTCGGCGGGCAGGCCCGGGTGGACGGGGTGTCGGGCACCTGGAAGGAGCTGACGGACTCCGTCAACTTCATGGCCGGGAACCTGACCTCGCAGGTGCGGCAGATCGCCCAGGTGACGACGGCCGTGGCGCGCGGTGACCTCTCGCAGAAGATCGACGTCGACGCGCGCGGGGAGATCCTCGAGCTGAAGAACACCATCAACACGATGGTCGACCAGCTGTCCGCCTTCGCCGACCAGGTGACCCGGGTCGCGCGGGACGTGGGTACGGAGGGCCGCCTCGGCGGGCAGGCGCAGGTGCCGGGCGTCGCCGGTGTGTGGCGGGACCTGACCGACTCCGTGAACGGCATGGCCGGCAACCTCACCGCCCAGGTCCGCAACATCGCCCAGGTCGCCACCGCGGTGGCGCGCGGTGACCTGTCCCAGAAGATCACCGTGGACGCGCGCGGGGAGATCCTGGAGCTGAAGAACACCCTGAACACGATGGTCGACCAGCTGTCGTCGTTCGCCCAGGAGGTCACGCGGGTGGCCCGCGAGGTGGGCACGGAGGGCATGCTCGGCGGGCAGGCCGAGGTGCAGGGTGTCTCCGGCACCTGGAAGGACCTCACCCAGTCCGTGAACTTCATGGCGAACAACCTGACGATCCAGGTGCGCAACATCGCCGAGGTCACGACGGCGGTCGCCAAGGGCGACCTGTCGAAGAAGATCACCGTCGACGCGAAGGGCGAGATCCTCGAACTCGTCACGACGGTCAACACGATGGTCGACCAGCTGTCCAGCTTCGCCGAGCAGGTGACCCGGGTGGCCCGTGAGGTGGGCACCGAGGGCATCCTGGGCGGCCAGGCGCACGTGCCGGGTGTCACCGGCATCTGGAAGGACCTCAGCAACAACGTCAACCTCATGGCCAACAACCTGACCATGCAGGTACGGAACATCTCCCAGGTGGCCGCGGCCGTCGCCAACGGTGACCTGACGCGGCAGGTGACGATCGAGGCGCGCGGTGAGGTCGCGCAGCTCGCCGACACCATCAACATCATGGTGAAGACGCTGAGTTCCTTCGCCGACCAGGTCACCAAGGTGGCCCGTGAGGTGGGCACGGACGGCATCCTGGGCGGCCAGGCGCATGTGCCCGGAGTGGCCGGCACGTGGAAGGACCTCACCGAGTCCGTGAACCAGATGGCGTCCAACCTGACCGGTCAGGTGCGCAACATCGCCATGGTGACGACGGCGATCGCGAAGGGCGATCTGACCAAGAAGATCGACATCGACGCGCGCGGCGAGATCCTCGAGCTGAAGACGACGATCAACACGATGGTCGACCAGCTGTCCAGCTTCGCCGAGGAGGTCACGCGCGTGGCCCGCGAGGTGGGCACCGAGGGGCAGCTCGGCGGTCAGGCACGCGTGCGTGACGTCGACGGGACCTGGCGGGACCTGACCGAGTCGGTGAACGAGATGGCCGGGAACCTGACCCGGCAGGTGCGGGCCATCGCGCGCGTGGCGACCGCGGTGACCCGTGGCGACCTGAACCTGAAGATCGACGTCGACGCGTCCGGCGAGATCCAGGAACTGCAGGACTACATCAACAAGATGATCGCCAACCTGCGTGACACCACGATCGCCAACAAGGAGCAGGACTGGCTCAAGGGCAACCTGGCCCGTATCTCCGCGCTGATGCAGGGCCGCCGGGACCTGGAGGACGTGGCCTCGCTGATCATGAGCGAGCTGACGCCGGTGGTCTCGGCGCAGCACGGCGCGTTCTTCGTGGCGATGCCGCTCATGGAGGGCAAGGACGTCGCCGGCGGCGAGGACGACTACGAGCTGCGGATGCTGGGCTCCTACGGCTACTCGATGGGCTCCATGCCGACGTCGTTCCGGCCCGGTGAGGCGCTGGTGGGCACGGCGGCCGAGGAGAAGCGCGCGATCCTCGTGGAGAACGCGCCCAGCGGCTACCTGAGGATCTCCTCGGGGCTCGGCGAGGCGCCGCCCGCGCAGGTGATCGTGCTGCCGGTGCTGTTCGAGGGCAAGGTCCTCGGTGTGATCGAGCTGGCGTCGTTCACACCGTTCACGCAGATCCAGAAGGACTTCCTCAACCAGATCGCCGAGATGATCGCGACGAGCGTCAACACCATCTCGGTCAACACCAAGACCGAGCAGCTGCTGAAGCAGTCGCAGGAGCTGACCGAGCAGCTCAGGGAGCGCTCGGCCGAGCTGGAGAACCGGCAGAAGGCGCTGCAGGCCTCCAACGCCGAACTGGAGGAGAAGGCCGAGCTGCTGGCCCGGCAGAACCGCGACATCGAGGTGAAGAACACCGAGATCGAGGAGGCCCGGCAGGTCCTGGAGGAGCGTGCCGAGCAGCTCGCGGTGTCGATGCGCTACAAGAGCGAGTTCCTCGCGAACATGTCGCACGAGCTGCGCACGCCGCTCAACTCGCTGCTGATTCTGGCCAAGCTGCTCGCGGACAACGCCGAGGGCAATCTCTCCCCGAAGCAGGTGGAGTTCGCCGAGACCATCCACGGCGCCGGCTCCGACCTGCTGCAGCTGATCAACGACATCCTCGACCTGTCGAAGGTCGAGGCGGGCAAGATGGACGTCTCGCCGACGCGTATCGCGCTCGTCCAGCTCGTGGACTACGTGGAGGCCACCTTCCGGCCGCTGACCGCCGAGAAGGGCCTGGACCTGTCCGTACGGGTGTCCCCGGAACTGCCGGCGACCCTGCACACCGACGAGCAGCGGCTGCTGCAGGTGCTGCGCAACCTGCTGTCCAACGCGGTGAAGTTCACCGATTCCGGGTCGGTGGAGCTGGTGATCCGGCCCGCCGGTTCGAACGTGCCGCAGAGGATCCGGGAGCAGTTGCTGGAGGCCGGTTCGCTGACCGATCCGGACGGCGAGCTGATCGCGTTCTCGGTGACCGACACGGGTATCGGCATCGCGGCCAGCAAGATGCGGGTGATCTTCGAGGCGTTCAAGCAGGCGGACGGCACGACCAGCCGCAAGTACGGCGGCACGGGCCTCGGCCTGTCCATCTCGCGGGAGATCGCGCAGCTGCTGGGCGGCGAGATCCACGCCCAGAGCGAGCCGGGCCGCGGCTCGACGTTCACCCTGTACCTGCCGGTGCACCCGAGCGAGCTGCCGCCGCAGGGCTACCAGCAGTCCGTGGCCCCGCTGGCGGCCGGTGAGCTGGTGGCGTCCCAGGCGGAGCGGTCCTTGGAGCTGTCGGCGCCGGAGGTGGAGACGCCGGCCGAGGTGAAGTCGTACCGGGAGACGCAGAACGGCCCGGCCGCGCTGTTCCGGCGCCGGCGCCGCGGCCTGCCGTCGGGCGAGCCGCGGGCCGAGCAGTGGCTGTCGGCCGGGCCGGAGAGCACTTCGCAGCCGGCGCGAGCGGTACGGTTCGGCGGTGAGAAGGTGCTGATCGTCGACGACGACATCCGGAACGTGTTCGCGCTCACCAGCGTGCTGGAGCAGCACGGGCTGTCGGTGCTGTACGCGGAGAACGGCCGCGAGGGCATCGAGGTGCTGGAGCAGCACGACGACGTGGCCGTCGTCCTGATGGACATCATGATGCCGGAGATGGACGGCTACGCGACGACCACGGCGATCCGCAGGATGCCGCAGTTCGCCGGGCTGCCGATCATCGCGCTGACGGCGAAGGCGATGAAGGGCGACCGGGAGAAGGCGATCGAGTCGGGTGCCTCCGACTACGTGACCAAGCCGGTGGACCCGGACCACCTGCTGGCGGTCATGCAGCAGTGGATGCGCCCGCAGTGACCGGCACGGGCGCGGTGACCGCCCCTCGCGCACCGGACGTGAACGCGGCGGGAACCTTCGGTGTGCACAGGGAGTTGTCGGATGATGTGGGCGGCGAACGTGTGGGAATCCCGGATTCCGGGAACCATCCGGGCTCCTGCCGCGTTTCCGCTATGTGCACAGTGACATCACGGTGACAGGGTGTGGCGACGGGCGGGGTGCGGCTACGATGACCGGCACAAGGACGGGCGGCGAAAGGGAGTCGTCCCCTGGGGCGGCGCCCGGTGTACCGCCGGGGCGAGGAGGGCGGGCCATGGTGCAGAAGGCCAAGATCCTCCTGGTCGATGACCGGCCGGAGAATCTGCTGGCGCTGGAGGCCATCCTCTCTGCGCTCGATCAGACGCTGGTGCGGGCATCGAGCGGGGAGGAAGCGCTCAAAGCACTGCTCACGGACGATTTCGCGGTCATTCTGCTGGACGTCCAGATGCCGGGCATGGACGGGTTCGAGACCGCGGCGCACATCAAGCGGCGCGAGCGGACCCGGGACATCCCGATCATCTTTCTCACGGCGATCAACCACGGCCCGCACCACACGTTCCGCGGGTACGCGGCGGGCGCGGTCGACTACATCTCCAAGCCGTTCGACCCGTGGGTGCTGCGGGCCAAGGTCTCGGTGTTCGTCGAGCTGTACATGAAGAACTGCCAGCTGCGGGAGCAGGCGGCTCTGCTGCGGCTCCAGTTGGAGGGCGGCGGCAAGGGCGGGGTCGGCGGCAAGGAGTCCGCCGGGCTGCTCGCCGAGCTGTCCGCGCGGCTCGCGGCCGTCGAGGAGCAGGCGGAGGCGCTGTCCAAGCAACTGGACGACGACTCGGCGGACGCCGCGGCGGTGGCCACCGCGGCCCATCTGGAGCGCAAACTCACCGGGTTGCGCCGCGCCCTCGACGCGCTGGAGCCGGGAGCGGGTCCCGGTGGTGCGTCCCTGCCGGCCACGAACTGACGTACAGGCGGAGCGCAGTTGCCCATGAGCGTGTGTCAGTTCCGTGCCTCGGCAGGGGCGACACGAACGGGTGAAGCTGTGGGCACACGTGTCCGCTGTCGTCTCCCCCGGTAACCTCACACCCATGGCCTCACGTCCCTCCGCAGCCAAGAAGCCGCCCGCGAAGAAGGCGGCCGCTCCCGCGAAGGCTCCGGCGCGGAAGGCCGCCGCGAAGAAGGCACCGGCCAAGAAGGCGCCCGCCAAGCGGGCGCCGAGGAAGGCCGCGCCGCCGAAGCCGGCCCCCAGTCCCACCGGGGGCGTGTACCGGCTCGCACGCGCCGTCTGGCTCGGGCTGGCGCACGCCGTCGGCGCCGTCTTCCGCGGCATAGGGCAGGGCGCGAAGAACCTCGACCCGGCCCACCGCAAGGACGGCGTGGCGCTGCTGCTGTTCGGTGTCGCCCTGATCGTCGCCGCCGGCACCTGGGCCGACCTGAAGGGTCCGGTCGGAGACCTGGTGGAGATCCTGGTCACCGGCGCCTTCGGCCGGCTCGACCTGCTGGTGCCGATACTGCTCGCGGTGATCGGCGTACGGCTCGTGCGCCACCCCGAGCAACCGGAGGCCAACGGCCGGATCGTGATCGGCCTGTCCGCGCTCGTCGTCGGCGTGCTCGGCCAGGTCCACATCGCCTGCGGCTCGCCCGCGCGCAGCGCCGGTATGCAGGCCATAAGGGACGCCGGTGGCCTCGTCGGCTGGGCGGCGGCGACCCCGCTGACGTACACCATGACCGAGGTCCTCGCCGTACCCCTGCTGGTGCTGCTGACGGTCTTCGGGCTGCTCGTGGTGACCGCCACCCCGGTCAACGCCATCCCGCAGCGCCTGCGCGCGCTCGGCGTCACCCTGGGTGTCCTCCCCGACCGCGAGGACGCGGACTTCACGGAGGACGAGGAGCGCTACGACGAGCAGTGGCGCGAAGCGCTCCCCGCGCGCCCCCGCAAGCGTTCGAGCGCCCCCGGGGTGTACGACCCCGACAGCGCCGAGGCGGCGGCCCTCTCGCAGCGTCGCGGCCGGCCCCGGCGGTCCGCGGTGCCCCAGCCCGATCCGCGGCGCCAGATGGACGCCGTGGACGTCGCCGCGGCGGCTGCCGCCGCGCTCGACGGTGCCGTCCTGCACGGCATGCCGCCCTCCCCGCTCGTCGCCGACCTCACCCAGGGCGTCGGCGTCGGCGACCGCGAGGACACCACACCGGTGCCGACGCCCGCGCCCGCACGGAAGCCGGCGGACGCGTCCGAGCCGGAGACGCCGGCCGCGCCCCCACCGGTCCCCGCCGCACGGCCCCAGCAGGAGAGGCTCGCCTCCGGGCCGGTCCCCGACCTCACCAAGAAGGCCCCGGACGAACCGCGCGACCTGCCCGCGCGCGCGGAGCAGCTCCAGCTGTCCGGCGACATCACCTACGCGCTGCCGTCCCTGGACCTGCTCGCGCGGGGCGGCCCGGGCAAGGCGCGCAGCGCCGCCAACGACGCGGTCGTCGCCTCGCTCACCCAGGTCTTCACCGAGTTCAAGGTCGACGCGGCCGTCACCGGCTTCACCCGCGGCCCGACGGTCACCCGCTACGAGGTCGAGCTCGGCCCCGCGGTGAAGGTCGAGCGGATCACCGCGCTCACCAAGAACATCGCGTACGCCGTCGCCAGCCCCGACGTACGGATCATCAGCCCCATCCCCGGGAAGTCCGCGGTGGGCATCGAGATCCCGAACACCGACCGGGAGATGGTCAACCTCGGCGACGTGCTGCGTCTCGCGGAGTCCGCCGAGGACGACGACCCGATGCTGGTCGCCTTCGGCAAGGACGTCGAGGGCGGGTACGTGATGCACTCGCTCGCGAAGATGCCGCACATGCTGGTCGCCGGTGCGACGGGCTCCGGAAAGTCGTCCTGCATCAACTGTCTGATCACCTCGGTCATGATGCGGGCGACCCCGGAGGACGTCCGGATGATCCTCGTCGACCCCAAGCGGGTCGAGCTGACCGCCTACGAGGGCATCCCGCACCTGATCACGCCGATCATCACCAATCCCAAGCGGGCCGCCGAGGCGCTGCAGTGGGTCGTCCGCGAGATGGACCTGCGCTACGACGACCTCGCCGCGTACGGCTACCGGCACATCGACGACTTCAACCGTGCCGTCCGCGAGGGCAAGGCCAAGCCGCCGGAGGGCAGCGAGCGGGAGCTGCAGCCCTACCCGTACCTGCTGGTGATCGTCGACGAGCTCGCCGACCTGATGATGGTGGCCCCGCGCGACGTCGAGGACGCCATCGTGCGCATCACGCAGCTCGCGCGCGCGGCCGGCATCCACCTGGTGCTCGCCACGCAGCGACCGTCGGTCGACGTGGTCACCGGTCTGATCAAGGCCAACGTGCCCTCCCGGCTGGCCTTCGCCACCTCCTCGCTCGCCGACTCCCGGGTCATCCTCGACCAGCCCGGCGCCGAGAAACTCATCGGCAAGGGCGACGGCCTCTTCCTGCCGATGGGCGCGAACAAGCCCACCCGTATGCAGGGCGCCTTCGTGACCGAGGAAGAGGTCGCGGTCGTCGTCCAGCACTGCAAGGACCAGATGGCGCCGGTCTTCCGGGACGACGTCACCGTGGGCACCAAGCAGAAGAAGGAGATCGACGAGGACATCGGCGACGACCTCGACCTGCTCTGCCAGGCGGCCGAGCTGGTGGTCTCCACCCAGTTCGGGTCGACGTCCATGCTCCAGCGGAAGCTGCGTGTCGGCTTCGCCAAGGCCGGACGGCTCATGGACCTCATGGAGTCCCGCAACATCGTCGGTCCCAGCGAGGGGTCCAAGGCACGTGACGTTCTTGTGAAGCCTGACGAGCTGGACGGCGTGCTCGCGGTGATTCGCGGGGAGTCTGAGGGTTAGGGCGAAGGGCCGTTCGGCCGAGACGGGTCACGCCTACGGGCGGGATCCTCGTACGCCGGGTGGCCGCATCGCCGTGATGCACCTGTTAGAGATCGGCGAGCAACCGTTTCCCTTTGTCATACGTCAAGTTGAGCGAGAGGACCGGTAGGGGTCTCAACCTGGGGTACCTGCCTGTCCAGCCAGCGGAATGTCCGGCCATTCCGATGGCGTACAAAGTCGGACCGCCCGGTTGCCCCACCCTTTCGTACCCCCCCTAGACTGAGCTTCCAGCACAGGTGGCTACACGCTCGAAAGGCGCCCCCGTGTCCCTCGGCAACTCCCCTGAAGACGAGCGTCCCTTCCACGACGAGTCCCGAGAACCCCGAATCTCCGTGGGCCGTGCCCTCCAGCAGGCGCGGATCGCGGCCGGGCTCACCGTGGACGAAGTCAGCAGCGCCACTCGTGTCCGTATCGCCATCGTGCACGCCATCGAAGCGGACGACTTCGCGCCCTGCGGCGGCGACGTGTACGCCCGTGGGCACCTCCGCACGCTGGCCAGGGCCGTCCACCTCGATCCCGAGCCGTTGATCGCCCAGTTCGACGCCGAGCACGGCGGCCGTCCCGCGCCCACCCCGGCCGCACCCCTGTTCGAGGCGGAGCGGATCCGTCCCGAGCGTCGCGGACCGAACTGGACCGCGGCCATGGTCGCCGCGATCGTCGTCGTGATCGGCTTCGTCGGGTTCACCGCGTTCAAGGGCGGTGACGACGGCAGCGACGCGAAGTCGCAGGTCGCCGACGGCACCAAGCCCTCCGTCAGCAAGTCCGCCAAGCCCAGCCCCAAGAAGGAGAAGCCCGCCGCGCCGAGCGGCGAGCCCTCCGACAGCGCCATCGCCGCGGCCCCCCAGGACAAGGTGACCGTCCAGGTCAGCGCGCCGAACGGGCGGAGCTGGATCTCGGCCAAGGACCACAACGGCCGGATGCTCTTCGACGGACTGCTGAAGAAGGGCGAGTCCAAGACCTTCCAGGACAGCACCAAGATCAACCTGATCCTCGGTGACGCCGGCGCCATCCAGCTCTACGTCAACGGCAAGAAGATCGAGGACGACTTCCGGCCGGGCGCCGTGGAGCGCCTCACGTACACCAAGGGCGACCCCGAGGTCGGATAGGGCCTTGGGGGAGCCGGTGTGACGGGGTCGGCCAAGATCGGCCAACCCCGTCGACGTGGGCTGTCCGTGAGACAAAGTAGTCTTGAGCCCATGCCTGAACGCCGTACCGTCGCACTCGTCACTCTCGGCTGCGCTCGTAACGAGGTGGATTCCGAGGAGCTCGCAGGCCGTTTGGAGGCGGACGGCTGGCAGCTCGTCGAGGACGCCGCGGACGCCGACGTCGCCGTGGTCAACACCTGTGGCTTCGTGGAAGCCGCGAAGAAGGACTCCGTCGACGCCCTGCTGGAGGCCAACGACCTCAAGGACCACGGCAGAACCCAGGCCGTCGTGGCGGTGGGCTGCATGGCCGAGCGGTACGGCAAGGAACTGGCCCAGGCGCTGCCCGAGGCCGACGGCGTGCTCGGCTTCGACGACTACGCGGACATCTCCGACCGCCTGCAGACCATCCTGTCCGGCGGCATCCACGCCGCCCACACCCCGCGCGACCGCCGCAAGCTGCTGCCGATCAGCCCCGCCGAGCGGCAGGAATCGGCCGCCGCCGTCGCGCTGCCCGGCCACGGCCCCACCGACCTTCCGGAGGGCGTGGCGCCCGCCTCGGGCCCCCGCGCCCCGCTGCGCCGCCGCCTGGACGGTTCCCCGGTCGCCTCGGTGAAGCTCGCCTCCGGCTGCGACCGGCGCTGCTCCTTCTGCGCCATCCCGTCCTTCCGCGGCTCCTTCATCTCCCGCCGCCCCAGCGACGTGCTGAACGAGACCCGCTGGCTGGCCGAGCAGGGTGTGAAGGAGATCATGCTGGTCTCCGAGAACAACACCTCCTACGGCAAGGACCTGGGCGACATCCGCCTGCTGGAGTCCCTGCTGCCCAACCTGGCGGACGTCGACGGCATCGAGCGGGTGCGGGTCAGCTACCTCCAGCCGGCCGAGATGCGCCCCGGGCTGATCGACGTACTGACCTCGACTCCCAAGGTCGTGCCGTACTTCGACCTGTCCTTCCAGCACTCCGCTCCCGACGTGCTGCGCGCCATGCGCCGCTTCGGCGACACCGACCGCTTCCTGGAGCTGCTCGACACCATCCGGAGCAAGGCCCCCGAGGCCGGTGTGCGCTCCAACTTCATCGTCGGCTTCCCCGGCGAGAGCGAGTCCGACCTCGCCGAGCTGGAGCGCTTCCTGAACGGCGCCCGCCTGGACGCCATCGGTGTCTTCGGGTACTCCGACGAGGACGGCACGGAGGCCGCCACCTACGAGAACAAGCTGGACGAGGACGTCGTCGCCGAGCGCCTGGCGCACATCTCCCGGCTGGCCGAGGAACTCGTCTCGCAGCGCGCCGAGGAGCGCGTCGGCCAGACGGTGCACGTGCTGGTCGAGTCGGTGGACGACGAGGAGGGCGTGTACGGCCGTGCCGAGCACCAGGCCCCCGAGACGGACGGCCAGGTGCTGCTCACGAGCGGCGAAGGCCTGAGCGTCGGACGTATGGTCGAGGCGAAGGTGGTCGGCACGGAAGGTGTCGATCTGGTGGCCGAGCCGCTGACCGGCTCGCTCGCGTGTACCGAGGAGGCGGGCAGATGACCGGAGTCCCGGCATCCGCCGCGGGCGGCTCCTCCGGCGCGCACGGCGCGCGGGGTTCCGCCGCCGACGGCGTCGTCTCCGAGGCCTCCCCTTCTGCCCCTGGTTCCGCCGGCCCGGTCCCCGGGTCCGCCCCCGCATCCGTCACCGGCCCCGACGGCCGTGCCACGGACGCCGGGGGTGCGGGCGCCGGCGCGGAGAGCGGCGGCCGGCCCGCGCGCGGCGCGAAGATCGCGGCAGCGGCCGTCAACCAGGCGAGTGTCTGGAACGTCGCCAATCTGCTGACCATGCTCCGGCTGCTCCTGGTCCCCGGTTTCGTGGCGCTGATGCTGGCCGACGGCGGCTACGACCCGGCCTGGCGCTCGCTGGCCTGGGCGGCCTTCGCCATCGCCATGATCACCGACCTGTTCGACGGGCACCTGGCGCGCACCTACAACCTGGTCACCGACTTCGGGAAGATCGCCGACCCCATCGCCGACAAGGCGATCATGGGGGCGGCGCTCATCTGTCTCTCCGGCCTCGGCGACCTGCCGTGGTGGGTGACTGCCGTGATCCTCGGCCGGGAACTCGGCATCACGCTGCTGCGCTTCCTCGTCATCCGCTACGGCGTGATTCCCGCCAGCCGCGGAGGCAAGCTCAAGACGCTCACCCAGGGCGTGGCCGTCGGGATGTACGTCCTGGCGCTGACGGGCTGGCTGGCCACCCTCAGGTTCTGGGTGATGGCCGCGGCGGTCGTCCTCACCGTCGTCACCGGCCTCGACTACGTAAGACAAGCCATTGTCCTGCGCCGGCAGGGAATCGCCGAGCGCGCGGCGGCGTTGGAGGAGACGGAAGCGTGACCGCACAGGCCACCGAAGTGGTGCGACTACTGACAGTGAGGGGCGAGACCCTCGCCGTCGCCGAGTCGCTCACGGGTGGCCTGGTAGCGGCGGAGATCACGGGCGTGCCCGGGGCCTCCAAGGTCTTCCGGGGCTCGGTCACCGCCTACGCGACCGGGCTCAAGCACGAGCTGCTGGGCGTCGACCCCGTTCTGCTGGCGCAGCGCGGAGCCGTGGATCCGCAGGTCGCGGGCCAGATGGCGGCAGGCGTGCGCAAGGCCCTGGGGGCCGACTGGGGCATCGCGACGACCGGAGTCGCCGGCCCCGATCCGCAGGACGGACAGCCCGTGGGGACGGTCTTCGTGGCCGTCGACGGGCCCCTGACCGCCCGTCCCGGTTGCGCCGGTGGCGGAAAAGTCGAGGCCCTGCGGTTGAACGGCAGCCGTGCGGAAATTCGTATGGAGAGTGTACGGAGCGTACTCGCAGAGCTCCTGGAGCGGCTTGCGGGCGAACAGACCGGGAATGAGCGGGCACAGGATACGGAACGGAACGGGGGGTTTTGATGTTTGCAGCCCTGAGTGAACACGACATCGCTCCCCGCACGGCCGCGGCGCAAGGCGGTACGGTGGGGCGTGAAGGATGCGGCTACGCGGTCCGAGGAGGGAGCCACCGATGATTCTGCTCCGTCGCCTGCTGGGTGACGTGCTGCGTCGGCAGCGCCAACGCCAGGGCCGTACTCTGCGCGAAGTCTCCTCGTCCGCCCGAGTCTCACTCGGCTATCTCTCCGAGGTGGAGCGGGGGCAGAAGGAGGCTTCCTCCGAACTGCTCTCCGCCATCTGCGACGCGCTGGACGTACGGATGTCGGAACTCATGCGGGAAGTGAGCGACGAGCTGGCGCTCGCCGAACTGGCGCAGTCCGCCGCGGCCACCGAGTCCGTGCCCACGTCGGTCCGTCCGATGCTGGGTACCGTGTCGGTGACCGGTGTGAAACCGGAACGGGTGACCATCAAGGCGCCCTCCGAGGCGGTCGACGTCGTCGCCGCGTGAACTTCGCGTGCGCGGCTCAGCAACCCGATACGAGTGAGGCCCCGGCCGGTTTTCCCAGGTGAACCTGGAAAGCCCGCCGGGGCTTTCGCGTTGCCGGTGCCGGGTGCTGCGGTCATCGTGGAGGGACGTGAGCGCGCCCGAGCACCGGAGGAAGTGGCATGTACGTCGTGAAGAGCCCGCTGGCCGACGCGGACCTCAAGACCGTGTCCGAGGCGCTGCAGGGCGCCCTCGTCGACCTGGTGGACCTGGCGCTCGTCGCCAAGCAGATCCACTGGAACGTCGTCGGCCCGCGCTTCCGCTCCATCCACCTCCAGCTCGACGAGGTCGTCGACTCGGCGCGCGTCCATTCCGACACGGTGGCCGAGCGTGCCTCCGCGCTGGGCGTCCCGCCCGACGGCCGTGCCGCCACGGTGGCCTCCGGCAGCGGCATCGGGGCCACGCCGGCCGGCTGGATCAAGGACGTGGACGCGGTCGGGTCGATGGTGGACGCGCTCGGCGCGGTCATCACCCGGATGCGGGAACGGGTGAACGGCACCGGCGAGGCGGACCCGGTGTCGCAGGACATCTTCATCGGGATCACGGCGGACCTCGAGAAGCACCACTGGATGTTCCAGGCGGAGCACGCGTAGGCGAGCGGGCCGGGTCTCGTCGCCCGCTCGCCGAGTCGGCGCCGCGTGCCGACGGCGTGTGGTCCGGCGTTGCACCGATGAGCCCGTGATGCGCCTCCCACCCGGGGCAGGCGGCGGTCTAGCGTCCGGCTGGAGGTGGTGGCGGGCATGGTGGGGCGAGTGCGGGCGGTGCGCTGGGGGGTCGCCCTCGGGCTCGGCGCGGTCTGGTGGTGGGCCGTGCTGCGGCTCGCCCTTGGAGAGGACTCGGGCGTGCTGGAAGGAGCCGTCGTGGCCGGCGGCTGGGGGCTGAGCGTCCTTCCGGTGCACTGCGCGCCCATGGGACGAGCCTCCGGGGCGGTGTCTAAGGGACGCTGGGGTGCGGCCTGGCGGGTGGGTGACGTCACCAGGGCATCGCCACACCCCCGTTCGGGCGAAGTATCTGACCCGTCGTGAAGGCCGACGCGTCCGAGGCCAGGTACAGCACCGCGTGCGCGATGTCGTCCGGTTCGCCGACCCGGCCGAGCGGCGCCCTGCGGGCCATCACGGTCTCGGTGTGCGTCTGCGCCTCGCGGTCGTGGCGGTCGGTCATGGGAGTGCGGACCCAGCCCGGCGCGATCGCGTTGACCCGGATCCCGTGCGGGCCCATCTCGGTGGCCAGCGTCTTCGTCAGCTGTACCACGGCGGCCTTCGCCGCGCCGTAGCAGAGCAGACCGGCACCGCCCGTGTCGACCGCGCCGGACGCCATCGTGACGATGCTTCCCCCGGTGCCGCGGGCGAGCATCAGCCGGGCCGCCTCCTGGCAGGCGTACAGCACGCCCTTGAAGTTGACGTTCAGCACCCGGTCGAGGTCCTCGTCCCGGGTGTCGAGGACCGGGCTGCTGTGCATGATGCCGGCGATCGCCGCCAGCACGTCGAGGCGTCCGCAGGACCGGACGGCCTCGGCGAGCCGGGCCCGGTCGGTGACGTCGAGGACGTGCGGGTGGGCCGTGCCGCCGCGGTCCTTGATCAGCGCCGCCGTGCCGTGCAGGCCGTCCGGGTCGCGGTCGGCGCAGTGCACGGTCGCGCCCGCCTCGGCGAGCAGGACGGCGGAGGCCCGGCCGATACCGCCGGCGGCCCCGGTGACGAACGCGGTGCGCCCGCTGAGGTCGTACGCCGTGAGAGCCATGAGGGGACCGTACGAGCATTTCTGACGGATCGTCAATTGCTGTGCGGGTGGGGGATGAACGCAGGCGGGTCGAGGGGCGCCGAGCGGGAGTGCGCTTGAACGGCCGGGTGATCGCGCGGCGTTGACGGCCGCGAGCCGTCGGCTTCGAGTGTCGGGGCGCCGGGGCCGGGCGGGGTGGGCGGTCAGCCCGTGCGGCGGGGGTAGCGCTCCCGCCAGCGCTGAGGCGCTCCCGGGCCGGGTGCGGGGCCCGCCTGGCAGGTGGGGCACCAGTAGGTGGGGCGGTCCTGGGAGCCGTCGCCCTGGTCGGCCACACGGACGGGAGTGCGGCAGCGCAGGCAGGGGCGGGGTGCGCGGCCGTAGACGAACAGGTCGTACCGGTGCAGGCCCGTGGTCTGCCGGACCGGGCGTTCGCGGTTCATCTCCAGCAACCGCTGGGCGAGGGCGGGCAGCTTCTCGAGGCGGTCCGCCGGAAGCGCTCCGACCGGCAGCCACGGGGTCACCCCGAGCAGGAAACACAGCTCGCTCTTGTACACGTTGCCGATCCCGGCCAGATTGCGCTGGTCCAGCAGAGCCTCGCCGAGCTGGCGGGCCGGGTCCGCGAGGAGGTTGGCCCGGGCCCGCTCGGGGTCCCAGTCCGGACCCAGCAGATCGGGCCCGAGATGGCCGACGACCTGTTCCTCCTCGGTCGTGCGCAGCAGCTCCAGCACCGGCAGGCGGTACCCCACGGCCGTGCGGTCGGCGGTGCCCAGGATCAGCCGGATCTGGTACGCCGGTCCGCCCCGCCAGCGCTCGCCCGCGCCGAACACCTTCCACGCCCCCTCCATGCGCAGGTGGGTGTGCAGGGTCAGGCCGCCCTCGATCCGGGTGAGCAGGTGCTTCCCACGCGGGATCGTGTCGAGCACCCTGCGGCCGGTGAGATCGACCGTCGCGTACTTCGGCACCCGGAAGTCGCTGCGGGTCAGCGCCTGGCCGGCGAGGGCGTCGTGCAGCCGCTTCGCGGCCTGCCAGACCGTGTCACCTTCGGGCATGCGTCAAGGGTGCCACGGTGGGGCGGGCGGGGCGCCCGGTGCCGGTCACGCGCGCAGCCGCAGGCCGCGCGGGGTCGCCACGAACCCGGCGGCCTCCAGCAGGGTGCCCACGGGGGCGGTCAGGGCCTGGGCACCGTTGATCCGCTCGACCGTGACGGTGCCGAGGGAGCCGGCCCGGGCGGCGACGGCCAGGGCCTCGGCGGCCGTGCGCAGGCGGGGGTCGTCCGTGGCGGCGGTGTCCGGATCGGCGGGCCAGGCCAGCAGTGTCTTGCCGCCGCGCTCCATGTACAGCGTCAGCTCACCCTCCACCAGCACGACCAGTGAGCCCGCCTTGCGGCCGGCCTTGTGTCCGGCTCCGGTCGGCGCCTCCGGCCAGGGCAGGGCCGCGCCGTAGGCGTTCGCCGGGTCGGCCGCCGCGAGGACCACGGCCCGGGGGTCGGGCGCGGACGGACGGCCGTTGCCGTGACTCCGGCTCCCGGCCGAGCCGTAGCCGGTGGGGCCGCCGCCTCGGGGACCGCCGTAGCCGGGGGAGGCGAAGGGGTCGGCGAGATCCCGGGGGGACACGTACTCGTCGCGGGCGGTGGGCCGGTCCGCCGGCGGCCAGGAGAAGTCACCGTCGAGACCGGGGTGCGCGAACCCGCCGTCGGCGCCGTCGAAGGCCGCTTCGGACGGGTGACCGTGCGGGGCGCCGTCGGTGTCCGCACCGCTCGCGCCCAGGAACCCGCTCGCGGAGCCCGGACCGGTGAAGCCGTCCGGAAGGCCCGGCACGGCGAAGCCGTTCGCGGTGGCCGGGGCGGGCAGGGCCTCGCCCCTCTCGCGGGCGTTGGACACGGCCCGCAGGCGGTCCACCGCTCCGTCCATGGCGAACTGGGCCGCGCCCAGACCCTCGACCACGTAACCGCGCCGCGCCTGGCCGCTCTCCTCGAAGACGGACAGCACGCGGTACACGGCCGAGAAACCGCCCTCGACGCCCTCCGCGGCGACCGCGCCACGAGTGACCACCCCGTGCCGGTCGAGGAGGAGGCGGGTCAGCGCGTGTGCGCGCACGGTGGCGTCCGGTTCCGCGGCGGGGAGCAGGGACCAGCGGCCGGCGACGGTCGGCGGGCCGGTTCGGGAGGCGGTGCGGGCGGCGGCGGTCAGGGAGCCGTAGCGGCCGCGGGGGACGCTGCGCTTGGCTCGGTGGGCCGTCGAGCCCGCCGTGCGTCCCGAGCCCAGCAGGGAGCGCATCGGCGCCAGCGTGTCGTTGGTGAGCCGTCCCGACCAGGCCAGGTCCCACAGGGCGTCGGCCAGTTGGGGGTCGGTGGCGTCGGGATGGGTGGTGGCGCGTACCTGGTCGGCGATCTGACGGAAGAACAGACCGTAGCCGCCGGACAGGGCGTCGAGGACCGACTGGTGCAGCGCGGTCAGCTCCAGCGGGTGCGCTGGCGGGAGCAGCAGCGGAGCCGCGTCGGCCAGATAGAGGGAGACCCAGCCGTCCTTGCCGGGCAGGGAACCCGCGCCGGCCCAGATCACCTCGCCCGCGGCCGTCAGCTCGTCCAGCATCGCGGGGGTGTAGTTCGCCACACGGGAGGGCAGGACCAGCTTCTCCAGCGCGGAGGCGGGCACGGAGGCGCCCTGCAACTGCTCGATGGCGCGCACCAGTCCGTCGACACCACGCACACCGTGGCCCTTGCCGATGTGCTGCCACTGCGGCAGGAACTGCGCGAGCGCGGCCGGCGGCACCGGCTCCAGTTCGTGCCGCAGCGCCGCCAGGGAACGGCGGCGCAGACGGCGCAACACGGCCGCGTCGCACCATTCCTGGCCGATGCCCGCCGGGTGGAACTCGCCCTGGACGGCCCGGCCGCTCGCCGCGAGCCGCTGCAGAGCGCCCTCGGTGACGGCGACCCCGAGACCGAAGCGGGCGGCCGCGGTGGCCGAGGTGAACGGGCCGTGGGTGCGGGCATAGCGGGCGAGGAGGTCGCCCAGCGGGTCCTTGACCGGCTCGGTGAACGCCTCGGGGACACCGACCGGCAACGCCGTGCCGAGCGCGTCGCGCAGCCTGCCCGCGTCCTCGACCGCCGCCCAGTGGTCGGCACCGGCGATACGGACCTTGATGGCCCGGCGGGCACCGGCCAGCTCCCGCGCCCACTGCGGATCCGCGCCCCGCTCGGCCAGCTCGGCATCGGTCAGCGGGCCGAGCAGCCGCAGCACGTCGGCCACCCCTTCCACGTCCTTGACCCGGCGGTCCTCCGTCAGCCACTGGAGTTCGCGCTCCAGCTCGGTCAGCACCTCCGCGTCGAGCAGCTCGCGCAGTTCGGCCTGGCCCAGCAGCTCGGCCAGCAGCCGGGAGTCCAGCGAGAGCGCGGCGGCACGGCGCTCGGCGAGCGGGGAGTCGCCCTCGTACAGGAACTGGGCGACGTACCCGAAGAGGAGGGAACGGGCGAACGGGGACGGCTCCGGGGTGGTGACCTCGACCAGGCGGACCTTGCGGGACTCGATGTCGCCCATCAGCTCCACGAGCCCGGGGACGTCGAAGACGTCCTGGAGGCATTCGCGAATCGCTTCCAGGACGATCGGGAACGACCCGAACTCGCTCGCCACCTGAAGCAGCTGCGCCGCCCGCTGACGCTGCTGCCACAGCGGGGTGCGCTTGCCCGGATTGCGGCGCGGCAGCAGGAGCGCACGCGCCGCGCACTCACGGAACCGGGAGGCGAACAGGGCCGAGCCGCCGACCTGGTCGGTGACGATCTGGTCGACCTCGCCCTTCTCGAAGAGGACGTCCGCCGCCCCGACGGGCGCCTGCTCGCTGTCGTACTCGGTGCCCGCCTTCACCGGCTCCTGGTCGAGCAGGTCGAGGCCCATCAGATCGGCGTCGGGCAGGCGCAGCACGATGCCGTCGTCGGCGTGCATGACCTGTGCGTCCATGCCGTACCGCTCGGACAGACGGGCGCCCAGGGCGAGCGCCCAGGGGGCGTGGACCTGAGCACCGAAGGGGGAGTGGACCACCACCCGCCAGTCGCCCAGCTCGTCCCGGAAGCGCTCCACGACGATGGTCCGGTCGTCCGGGACATGCCCGCAGGCCTCGCGCTGCTCGTCCAGGTACGACAGCACGTTGTCCGCCGCCCAGGCGTCCAGGCCCGCCGTGAGCAGACGCAGCCGGGCGTCGTCCTTGGAGAGCGAGCCGACCTCGCGCAGGAACGCTCCCACCGCCCGGCCCAGCTCCAGCGGGCGGCCGAGCTGGTCGCCCTTCCAGAACGGCAGCCGGCCCGGCACGCCCGGAGCGGGGGAGACCAGGACCCGGTCGCGGGTGATGTCCTCGATCCGCCAGGAACTCGTGCCCAGCGTGAAGACGTCCCCCACCCGGGACTCGTAGACCATCTCCTCGTCGAGTTCGCCGACCCGGCCGCCGCCCTTCTTCGGGTCGGAACCGGCGAGGAAGACCCCGAACAGGCCGCGGTCGGGAATCGTGCCGCCGGAGGTGACGGCCAGCCGCTGGGCGCCCGGGCGGCCGTTGATCTCGCCGGTCACGCGGTCCCACACCACGCGCGGGCGCAGCTCCGCGAACGCGTCGGACGGATAGCGGCCCGCGAGCATGTCGAGGGTCGCCGTGAACGCCGACTCGGGCAGCGAGGCGAAGGGCGCCGCACGGCGGACCATGGCCAGCAGGTCGTCGAACTGCCAGGTGTCCAGCGCCGTCATCGCGACCAGCTGCTGCGCGAGCACGTCCAGTGGGTTCGCGGGCACCCGGAGGGACTCGATGGAACCGGTCCGCATCCGTTCGGTGACGACGGCGGACTGCACGAGGTCGCCCCGGTACTTGGGGAAGACGACACCCGTGGAGACGGCGCCGACCTGGTGCCCCGCGCGGCCGACGCGCTGCAGACCGGAAGCGACGGAGGGCGGGGACTCCACCTGGACGACGAGGTCCACGGCGCCCATGTCGATGCCCAGCTCGAGGCTGGACGTGGCGACCACGGCGGGCAGCCGGCCCGCCTTCAGGTCCTCCTCCACCAGGGCGCGCTGCTCCTTGGACACCGAGCCGTGGTGCGCCCGGGCGATCACCGGGGGCGCGCCCGCCGCGGCACCGGAGCCGCCCATCAGCTCGGCGGGGGAGTGGTGCTCGTCCAGGGTCTCGCCGGTCGCCCGCTCGTACGCGATCTCGTTCAGCCGGTTGCACAAGCGCTCCGCCAGCCGCCGGGAGTTGGCGAAGACGATCGTGGAGCGATGGGACTGCACCAGGTCGGCGATCCGCTCCTCCACGTGCGGCCAGATCGACGGCCGCTCCCCGCCCTCGGCCGCGTCCGCCGCCGGGGCGCCGCCCAGCTCGCCCATGTCCTCGACCGGGACGACCACGGAGAGGTCGAACTCCTTGCCCGACTCCGGCTGGACGATCTCCACCTTGCGGCGCGGCGACAGGAACCGGGCGATCTCGTCCACCGGGCGGACGGTCGCGGACAGGCCGATCCGGCGGGCGGGCTTCGGCAGCAGCTCGTCCAGCCGCTCCAGGGAGAGCGCGAGGTGGGCGCCGCGCTTGGTGCCCGCGACCGCGTGCACCTCGTCCAGGATCACCGTCTCCACGCCGGTCAGCGCGTCCCGCGCGGCCGAGGTCAGCATCAGGAACAGCGACTCGGGAGTGGTGATGAGGATGTCCGGCGGGCGCGTGGACAGGGCGCGCCGCTCCGCGGCCGGGGTGTCGCCGGAGCGGATGCCGACCCTGATCTCGGGCTCGGGCCGCCCCAGGCGCACGGACTCCTGGCGGATGCCGGTCAGCGGGCTGCGCAGGTTGCGCTCGACGTCGACCGCCAGGGCCTTCAGCGGAGACACGTAGAGCACCCGGCAGCGCTTCTTCGGGTCGGCCGGCGGCGGGCTGGAGGCCAGCTGGTCCAGGGCGGCGAGGAACGCGGCCAGCGTCTTGCCGGAGCCGGTCGGGGCGACCACCAGCACGTCCGAGCCCGCCCCGATGGCCTGCCACGCGCCGGCCTGGGCCGCGGTGGGCGCGGAGAACGCCCCCGTGAACCAGCCGCGGGTCGCGGGCGAGAAGCCGTCGAGGGCTCGGTGTGCGGAGCTGACCATGCCTCCCATCCTGCACCCGGTCACTGACAATCGCGCTGACCTGGGCGGATGTCGTGTGCCGAGGTGGGGGCGGAGGCCGGTCGCGGGTGGTGGGGCGGAGAATGAGTGCATGGAGGGAACAGCTGGACGGGGCGAGGACCGGCCGACCGGGGGCCGGCTCGGTTCGGACCGGTCCGCTTCGGATCGACTGGCGTCGGATCGCCCCGGTTCCGATCGGCCGGTTTCGGATCGGCTCGCTTCGGATCGCTCCGGTCCCCATCGCCCCGACTCTGGTCGGCCCGGCTCGGGGCGGTCGCTGGAACGGGCGCGGCACTGGCGGTACGAGGAGCTGCCCGGTGTCGACCTGCTCCGGGCCCGCTACGTCAGTAAGACCTTCGTCCGCCACACCCACGAGCACTTCGTGATCGCGGCCATCGCCGACGGGGTGGAGGTCTTCCACCACGGCGGCTCCGACGTGTCCGCCGGCGCCGGAGCCCTCGCGCTGGTCAACCCCGACACCCCGCACACCGGCCGGGCCGGCGTCCCGGAGGGCTGGCGGTACGGCGCCCTCTACCCCTCGCCCGAGGTCGTCTCCGCGATAGCCGCCGAGACCAGCACACTGAAGGGCAGCCCGGGTTTCGTCAGCCCCGTCCTCGACGATCCGTACACCGTCCGCCTGGTCCACCAGGTGCTGCGCGCCGCCGACGAGGGCAACGCGCTGGCCGCCGACACCCTGCTGCGGGTCGCCGTGACGCGGCTGCTGCGGCTGAACGGTGGCCCGCTGCCCCAGCGGCGGACACCGAGCGCCGGAGCCGGCATCGCCGCACGCGCGCGTGCCGTGCTGGAGGAGCGGATGGCCCAGCCGCCGACCCTGGAACAACTCGCCGCCGACTTCGGCACGAGCCCGTTCGCGCTGCTGCGGGCGTTCCGCGACGCCTACGGCATGCCCCCGCACACCTGGCTGACCGACGCGCGGGTGCGCCGCGCGCGGCTCCTGCTGGACACGGGGACGGTCCCGGCCGAGGCCGCCGTCGCCGTCGGCTTCACCGACCAGCCCCACCTCAACCGGCACTTCGCGCGGATCGTCGGCGTGCCCCCGGGCGCCTACCAGCGCGAGCGCAAGAACGTACAAGACCCGCGCTGACGTCCGCCCGTAGCGTGCGAGGCGTGGCACAGCGAACAGCAACGGCGGACATGACCGCCGACAACACGGAGAAACCGGACGCGTCCGTCGTCAGGGACGCGCTCGGCGTCGGCGTGGCCGTCGGCCTGTCGGGATTCGCCTTCGGGGTGACCTCGGCGGGAAGCGGACTCGGCCTCCTCCAGACCTGCGCGCTCAGCCTCCTGGTGTTCACCGGCGCCTCGCAGTTCGCCCTGGTCGGAGCACTCGCCGCCGGCGGGAACCCGTTCACGGCCGCCGCCGGCGCCTTCTTCCTGGGGGTGCGCAACGCGTTCTACGGGCTGCGCCTGTCGCAGGTGCTCGCCCTTCCGCGCGCGGTACGGCCGTTCGCCGCCCAGTGGGTGATCGACGAGACCACCGCGGTCACCCTCGCCCAGCCGACGCGGCGGGCCGCCCGGATCGGCTTCACCGTCACCGGGCTCAGCCTGTACGTGCTGTGGAACCTCACCACGCTGCTCGGCGCGCTGGGCGCCAAGGCCATCGGCGACACGCGCGCGTGGGGCCTGGACGCGGCGGGGCCCGCGGTGTTCCTGGCACTGCTCGCGCCGATGCTCAAGACCACCACCGAACGTGCGGTCGCGGGCCTCGCGGTCCTGCTGGGTCTCACCCTGCTGCCCGTCCTGCCGGCCGGCGTGCCCGTCCTGGTGGCGGCGCTGGCGGCGCCGGTCGCGCTGTTCGTCGAGGGGCGCCGCGGCGGGCCGGAGCGACGGGCCGCGGCGGCTGTATCCCCAGGACCCGAAGGACCCGAAGAAGTGGAGGAGAAGCGGTGAACGTCTGGATGGCGATCGGCGTGACCGTTCTCGGCTGCTACGCCGTCAAGCTCGCCGGGCTGCTCGTGCCCGCGGGCGCCATGGAACGGCCCTTCGTACGACGGCTCGCCGCCCTGCTGCCGGTGGCCCTCCTCGCCGCGCTCACGGCCCAGCAGACGTTCGCCGACGGGCACGCGCTCGTCCTGGACGCGCGGGCGGCGGGTCTCGGCGCGGCCGCCGTGGCACTGGTGCTGCGTGCGCCGTTCCTGCTGGTCGTGGCGGCGGCCGTGCTGGTGACGGCCGCCGTGCGAGCCGTCGGCGGCTGAGGCGGGGCGCGGTCGGCGCACGGGGTGGGGCCGGGCGGACCTCCTCGGCCGACGGGCGGGCTCCGGGCCCGACCGGCGCGGGGTCCGTTCAGCCCACGAAGCGGCCGTACGCCCTGAGCGTGCGCAGCGCCTCGATCGTCACCATGGGCCGTGCCTCGAGCGTGGGCGCGGCCGCCCACTGGCGCCAGCGGACGGGCCAGCCGCCGTCCTCCTCCTGCTCGGCGGCCAGGTGGTCCAGCGAGCGGGCCATCTCGCCGTCGGTGAACCACGCGCGCGCGAGCGACGCCGGGCTCTTCGCGAAGTCGTGCGGGAAGTGGTGCTCGCCCGGGGCGTAGCCGGGCGCCACCGGATACGCGCCCAGATCGTCCGGGTCCAGCGCCGCGAGCCGCTGCTCCCGCACCAGGCGGCCCAGCCGGTCGGCGGCCGCCTCCGCGCGTGGGCGGTCGGGCGCGGAGTCCAGGAAGGCCACGGCGGCCTCCACCTCGTAGGGATGGGACTTCTCCAGGGACTCGACGGCCCGCCAGCAGAAGTCGGTGGCCCGGAACAGCCAGGCGTGCCACACCTCGTTGCGGTGCAGCAGCCCGACGACGGGGCCGGTGGCCAGCAGCTCGCCGGGCGGATCGTCGACGACCGGGACGAACGGTGCCGTCGGATATCCGCGCTGGCCGGGGCGGACCGCCGGCAGCGCGCCGTCCGACGTGGAGACGGAGGTCAGATAGCGGCACACCCGCTCGACCCGCTGTCCCGCGCAGCGCCCGATGGCGTCGAGCACGCGCAGCGCGTGGGCGGTGTGCAGGGGCTGGCTCACCGGTCCGCGCAGATCGGGCTCCAGCGCGTGCCCGTAGCCGCCGTCCTCGTCGCGGTAGGCGTCCAGTGCCGCTTCCACCGCGTCCGGGGCGCCGTGCAGGAAGTGGTACGCGAAGAGACGCTGTTCCAGCACGCGCGCGGTGAGCCACACGAACTGCTCGGCGCGGAAGAGCGGGGAACGCGTCGGGGGCGCGGCGGGGGATGGGGTAGGTCCTGATTCGGCCATGCGTCAGACCGTAGGGCGGAAAGCGGTCTCGGCAAGCGGTCCCGGGCGGGGCCCACTCTCAGGGGCGGGATACTGGTGTCATGCGGTTGACGGTCTTCTGGCAGCGGATGGCGGAGCACTTCGGTCCGGGGTACGCCGACACGTTCGCGCGCGATCACGTCATGTCGGACCTGGGTGGACGCACCGTGAACCAGGCGCTCGACGCCGGCTGGGACGCCAAGGACGTATGGCGTGTGGTCTGTACGGTCATGAACGTGCCGGGGGAGAGTCGCTGACGGCCGCACGGCCGAAAGCTGACTGAAATGCCCTGGTCCGGGCCACGGCGGCCGCGACCGAACGGAACTTCTCGGTCACGAAAGGCGCAGGTGGGCGCCGGTTGTCGGTGGAGTCGGCGAGACTGGGCGCGTGGCACCCACTGACGAGGAAATCCAGCCGCCCGCCCGGCAAGCAGATCCGACCGGCGCGACGCCGCCCGACCGGCCCCCGGCCGCCGGCACCGTCGCCCCGGCCGCGCGCATGCCACGCTGGCTGCCACGCGCCATGGTGCTCGCGCTCGCGCTGATCGCGGCGTTCCAGCTGGGCAGCTGGGCCTTCCACCAGCTGACCGCACTGCTGATCAACATCCTGATCGCGTTCTTCCTGGCCCTGGCCATAGAGCCCGCGGTGAGCCGGATGGCCGCCCGCGGCATGCGCCGGGGGCTCGCCACCTTCCTGGTCTTCTTCGGGCTGGCGGTCGTCACCGCCGGGTTCGTCACCCTGCTCGGCTCCATGCTCGCCGGACAGATCATCAAGATGGTCGAGGGCTTTCCGGACTACCTGGACTCGTTGATCAACTGGATCAACCAGTCCTTCCACACCGAGCTCCGACGGGTGGACGTCCAGGAGGGCCTGCTCCACTCCGACTGGCTGCGCAAGTACGCGCAGAACAGCGCGGCGGGCGTGCTCGACGTCTCCGCGCAGGTGCTCGGCGGGCTCTTCCGGCTGCTGACGGTCGCGCTGTTCTCGTTCTACTTCGCGGCCGACGGGCCCCGGCTGCGCCGCGCCCTGTGCTCCGTCCTGCCGCCCGCACGCCAGACGGAGGTGCTGCGCGCCTGGGAGATCGCCGTCGACAAGACCGGTGGCTACCTGTACTCGCGCGGCCTCATGGCGCTCATCTCCGGGGTCGCGCACTACATCCTGCTGGAGGCGCTGGGTGTGCCGTACGCGCCCGTGCTCGGCGTGTGGGTGGGCCTGGTCTCGCAGTTCATCCCGACCATCGGGACGTACCTGGCGGGCGCGCTGCCCATGCTGATCGCGTTCACCGTCAATCCCTGGTACGCGGTGTGGGTGCTGGTCTTCGTCGTGGTCTACCAGCAGTTCGAGAACTACATGCTGCAGCCCAAGCTGACCTCCAAAACGGTCGACATCCACCCGGCGGTCGCCTTCGGCTCGGTCATCGCGGGCACCGCCCTGCTCGGTGCCGTCGGCGCGCTGATCGCCATTCCCGCGGTGGCCACCCTGCAGGCGTTCCTCGGGGCGTACGTGAAGCGGTACGACGTCACGGACGACCCCCGGGTCCTCGGTCACCGCGGCAGCAGGTCGAGCAGCCCCGGTGTATTCGTGCGCGTACGCCGGCTGTGGGCGGGCCGGCCCGGGACGGAGGAGCCGTCGTAGCGGCCGCCCCTTCCGGGGCGCGAAGCCCGGCAGGTACCCGCACGGGTGCGCGCGGCGGCGTCAGTAGGTGACCGCCGCCCACACGCCCGCCGCCGCGACGGCCGTCGCGTAGCAGCCCGTCGCGGCGGTCACGATCCGCCCGCGCGTCCGCTCGTTCCACGGCGTGCGGGACAGCAGCCGGGCCAGCAGGGGGAGGACGAGGACCGCGTGCAGGCTCACGCCGTGCAGCGGCTTGAGCGGAGCCGTCGAGTGGTAGGCGGCCTCCTGATGTCCGGTCCGGGTCAGGACGACACCGCGCGCGATCATCGCGGCGCCCGAGGCCAGCGCCACCAGCAGCAGCGCGAATCCGGAGCGCACCGCGAGCGGCATGCCCGCGGGGCCCGTGGGCCGGTGCCGGAAGGACGCGCCGGCGACGACCGTGAGCAGGACCACCAGGACACCGCCGCCCACCGCGAGCGTCATGGACACGGCCGTGTTCAGGGGCGACTCCATGTTCAGGTGCGAGGGCACCCGGCGCCAGGCCTGGAGCGTGATGCCGCCCACCTCCACCACGCAGTCGGCGGCGAGGACGAGCAGCAGGACCGCCCGCAGCCGCTCACCGATCCGCAGGTACGAGGTGACCCAGGTGATCGCGATCAGCGTCACCCCGAAGGAGAGCCCGAACGTGACGGGCTTGCGCCAGGAGACGGGACCGTCCCAGGGGCCGCCGTCGACGGCGAACACCACCAGGTGCGCCAGGCCGGCCAGGACGAGCAGCAGCCCCGTGACGTGACATACGCGGTCGGCGGTGCGCGGAACCCTCGGAATCCTCATGGGCCAAGGCTCCCGGCGGCGGTCCGCACGGTCGTCGTCCGGTCGAAGACACCCTCGGTACGCCACCGGGAGTAGCGGCGTCCGGCTGCCCGGGAAGGGGTCGGAGGCAGCCCCGGGGGGCCGCGTGGCGCGCTTGACACCAAAATCGAACATCCATTCTTATAGAAGCTCGGGCAAGGCTTCCGGTAGGGGATTTCGACCCGGTATGTCGGGAAAGGTCCCGCGGTTGTCCACAGGCTGGGCCGGCGTCGGGGCGCATTGTCAGTGGCAGGCGTTAGCGTCTTTGACGTGAAGCGATCGACTCAAGCAAACCGGGTGGAACCCATGGCAGGAACCGACCGCGAGAAGGCGCTCGACGCCGCGCTCGCACAGATTGAACGGCAATTCGGCAAGGGCGCGGTCATGCGCATGGGCGAGCGGTCGAGGGAGCCCATCGAGGTCATCCCGACCGGGTCGACCGCACTCGACGTCGCCCTCGGCGTCGGCGGCCTGCCGCGCGGCCGTGTCGTGGAGATCTACGGACCGGAGTCCTCCGGTAAGACGACCCTGACCCTGCACGCCGTGGCGAACGCCCAGAAGGCCGGCGGCCAGGTCGCCTTCGTGGACGCCGAGCACGCCCTCGACCCCGAGTACGCGCGCAAGCTCGGCGTCGACATCGACAACCTGATCCTCTCCCAGCCGGACAACGGCGAGCAGGCTCTGGAGATCGTGGACATGCTGGTCCGCTCCGGCGCCCTCGACCTCATCGTCATCGACTCCGTCGCCGCGCTCGTCCCGCGCGCGGAGATCGAGGGCGAGATGGGCGACAGCCACGTCGGTCTGCAGGCCCGTCTGATGAGCCAGGCGCTGCGGAAGATCACCAGTGCGCTCAACCAGTCCAAGACCACCGCCATCTTCATCAACCAGCTCCGCGAGAAGATCGGTGTGATGTTCGGCTCCCCGGAGACCACGACCGGTGGCCGGGCGCTGAAGTTCTACGCCTCCGTGCGCATCGACATCCGCCGCATCGAGACCCTGAAGGACGGCACGGAGGCGGTCGGCAACCGCACCCGCTGCAAGGTCGTGAAGAACAAGGTCGCCCCGCCCTTCAAGCAGGCCGAGTTCGACATCCTCTACGGCCAGGGCATCAGCCGCGAGGGCGGCCTGATCGACATGGGCGTGGAGCACGGCTTCGTCCGCAAGGCCGGCGCCTGGTACACGTACGAGGGCGACCAGCTCGGCCAGGGCAAGGAGAACGCGCGCAACTTCCTCAAGGACAACCCCGACCTGGCCAACGAGATCGAGAAGAAGATCAAGGAGAAGCTGGGCGTGGGGGTCCGGCCGGAGGAACCCGCCGCCGAGCCGGGTGCCGACGCCGCGGGGACCGCCGCCGCTGCCGCCGACGACGCCAAGACGGTGCCCGCCCCCGCTGCCGCCAAGGCCACCAAGCCCAAGGCCGCCGCAGCCAAGAGCTGACCCGTGACACGACGAACCGACTGGGCCGAGTACGAGTACGCCACCCCCGGTGCCCCACGGGGGAGGGGCACGGGGGGCCACCCGGACTCCGCCCCGACGGGGGACGACGACGGTCACCCGTACGACGGATACCGCGGCCAGGACAGCCATGAGGACGATGGCAGCGGGTACCGGGCCGGCGCGGGCGACGAGCCGCACGGGGGCGGCGCGCCCGGCCGCGGCACCGCCGGAACGCGGGGCGGCCGGGCACGCGGCCGGCGCCGACGCGGCTTCGGGGACGCGCCCGGTGAGGACGAAGGCGCCCCTTCCTCGTCGAGGGCCGAGCGGGGGGAGTCTTCAGGGGACCCGGTTGAGCGGGCACGGGCGATCTGCCTGCGCCTGCTCACCGGGACCCCGCGCACCCGCAAGCAGCTCGCGGACGCCCTGCGCAAGCGGGAGATCTCCGACGAGGTGGCCGACGAGGTGCTGTCGCGGTTCGAAGAGGTCGGGCTGATCGACGACGGCGCGTTCGCGGACGCCTGGGTGGAGTCCCGGCACCACGGACGGGGGCTCGCACGGCGCGCACTCGCCCGGGAACTGCGCACCAAGGGCGTCGACTCGGCACTCATCGACGAGGCCGTCTCCCAACTCGACTCCGAGCAGGAGGAGACGACCGCCCGGGAACTGGTCGCCCGCAAACTGAGCGCCACCCGCGGCCTCGACCGCGACAAGCGGCTCCGCCGCCTCGCCGGCATGCTCGCCCGCAAGGGCTACCCCGAGGGCATGGCCCTCCGCGTCGTCCGCCAGGCCCTGGAGGAAGAGGGCGAGGACACGGACTTCCTCGGGGACGGGGACTTCTGACGGCGCCGGGCGTCCGCCGGAGCCGGCCGGCCGACGCCCCCCAGAGCTGAACGCGCGGGCTCACCCCTTTGCGTCCGCGTCAGCCGGCATCACCGGCCCCGACGGAGGATGGTGGGGTTACCCCCCTCCCGAGACGCCGGGCCACCGCAGTGCTCTCGCACCACCGCACGAGCGAGTCTGTACGCACGCCCCGACCACGGCACGCACCGCCGAGGCCGACCGCGTACGACACAACCGATGCGCACAACAGAACAGAAGAGAGCCCGCCCGATGATGCTGCGCTATGCCCTCAAGACCGTCCGTGCCCGCAAGGCGGGATTCCTCGGCGCCTTCCTCGCCCTGATGTGCGCCGCAGCCCTCATCACCGCCTGCGGCACCCTCCTCGACACCGGGCTGCGCGGCACCATCCGCACCGAGCGCTATGCCGCGGCTCCCGTCGTCGTCTCCGGCGACCAGTACGTTCACCGGACCACCGTCAAACACAAGCACGGCAAGACCAAGATCAAACACAAGGCGAAGCCCATCGCCGAGCGGGCCTGGATCCCCGAGCGACTGCGCGGCAGACTCGCGCACACCCCGGGCGTGGCCCGGGTCGTCCCCGAACTCACCTTCCTCGCCCAGCCGTTGACCTCGGCCGGTACCGACGGCCGTACCGCGTACGGGCATGCCTGGGAGTCCGCCGCGCTCACGCCGTACCGGCTGACTACGGGCAGCGCGCCCCGGACCGCCGGTGACCTGGTCGTCGACAACGACCTCGCCGCCCGGGCTCGTCTGCGCCCCGGTGACCGTCTCACCGTGCAGTCCACGCGGGCCCCGCGCAGCTACCGGATCACCGGTATCGCCACCCCGGCCACCGCCGTACGCCACCAGACGTCCCTCTTCTTCACCACCACCGAGGCCCGTCGGCTGGCCGCACACCCGGGCCGGGTCAGCGCGTTCGGCGTGCTGCCGGAGAAGGGCGCGGACCCGGAGCACGTACGGCAGGCCGTGGAGAAGACGCTGCACGGCACCACCGCCCGGGTCAGCACCGGAGACGCCCGCGGCCCCGTCGAGTTCCTGGACGCGGCAGCCGCCCGCACCCGTCTGGTCAGCATGGGCGGCGCCATGGGCGGCACCTCACTGCTCGTGGCCGTGCTCGTGGTGGTCGGCACCTTCGCACTCACCGTCCAGCAGCGCCGGCGCGAACTCGCCCTGCTCCGCGCCATCGCCGCCACTCCCGGACAGATCCGCAGGCTCCTCGGCCGGGAGGCGCTGATCGTCGGCGCGGCGGCGGGCACCACCGGCGCCCTGCTCGGGCTGCCGCTGGGCGCCTGGCTGCACTCCCGGTTCGTCGCCCTCGGAGCCGTACCCGCCACCCTCGAACACACCGTCAGCGTCTTCCCGCCGTTCGCCGCCCTCGCCGCCACCCTGCTCGGCGCCTGGGCCGCGGCCCGGATCGCCTCCCGCAGGGTCGCCGGAATCCGCCCCGCCGAGGCCCTCGCCGAAGCCAGGGCCGAACGCACCCGCCCCGCCTGGGGCCGCATCGCCGCCGGGCTGCTGCTCCTCGCCGGCGGAGTCGTCCTCGTCGTCCTCCTCACCTCCCTGCGCACCGAACCCGCCTCGACGCCCGTGACCTTCCTCGCCGTCGTCGTCCTGTCCACCTCCGTCGCCCTCCTCGGTCCCCTCCTGGTCCGGGCCGCCGCCCTGCTGCTCGCCGGCCCGCTCCGGCTCACCGGGCACAGCGGCCGCCTCGCCACCGCCAACCTGCGTGGCAACGCCGCCCGTATGGCCTCCGTCGTCACCCCCCTCACCCTGCTCATCGGCATGACCTGCACCGTCCTGTTCGTCCAGTCCACGCTCGGCGACGCCGCCCGCACCCAGGCCCGCGAAGGCGTGCGAGCCGACTGGGTCGTCGCCGCACAGGGCCCCGGCGTCCCCGGCGAGGCCGCACAACGACTGCGCGCGCGGCACGACACCGTCACCGAGGTGGTCCGCACGACCGTCCGCATCGGCCTCGACAAGTACTCCGCACAGGGCGTCACCCCGGCCGGCCTGACCCGCACCTGGGACCCCGACGTCACCGCCGGCTCCCTCGGCCGACTCGCCCCCGACACCGTCGCCGTCAGCGAACTGGCCGCCGATCAGCACCACCTGAAGCCGGGAAGCACCCTGAAACTGACCCTCGGCGACGGCACGCCCGCCACGTTCACCGTCGCCGGCGTCTACGCCCGCGGTCTCGGCTTCGGCGATCTCACCTTCGCCCACGACCTCGTGGCCCGCCACGTCGACAACCCGCTCGCCTCCTCCGTCCTCGTCACCACGACCCGCACACAAAGAGAACTCATGACTACGCTCCGTAAGTTCCCGGGATTGGACATTCTTTCTCCGGCCGCCGCCGACGGTCTCCAGGCCGAACGGCAGCAGGCGAACGCCGAGGTCAACTACTTGGCCATGGGGCTCGTTCTCGCCTTCACCGCCATCGCCGTCGTCAACACACTCGCGATGTCCGTCGCGGAACGTGTCCGCGAGTTCGCCCTGCTGCGCCTCGCCGGAGCCACCCGTCGCCAGGTGCTGCGCATGCTGCGCACCGAGGTGCTGTCCGTCCTGTTCCTCGCCACCTCGCTCGGCAGCGGAATCGCCCTGGCGGTGCTCACCGCGTTCAGTCTCGGCATGACAGGCCGTGCCGCCCCCTCGGTCACGCCCCTGCTCTACGTCACCGTCGTCGGGATCGCCGGCCTCCTGGCCCTCGTGGCGAGCGCGGTGCCGGGCCGGGCGGCGCTGCGGGTGCGGGCGGTCACGGTGGCCACCGCGCAGGAGTAGGCCCGAGGGCGCAGAAGTGAGGAACCCCCGTGCCGTGCACGGGGGTTCCGTATGCCTCGGGCCGCCGTCAGCGGGATGCGGCCTCCACGGGCAGGCCCGCCGACCGCCACGCCTGGAAGCCGCCCACCAGGTCCGTGGCCCGGTGCAGGCCCAACTGCCGGAGGGAGTCCACGGCGAGGCTGGAGGCGTAGCCCTCGTTGCAGATCACCACGACGCGCAGATCGTGCCCGGTGGCCTCGGGCACGCGGTGGCTGCCCTGCGGATCGAGACGCCACTCCAGTTCGTTGCGTTCGACGACGAGCGCGCCGGGGATCAGCCCGTCCCGGTCACGCAGTGCCGCGTAACGGATGTCGATCAGCAGCGCCTCACCGGTGCGCGCCGCCTCGTGCGCCTCTCGCGCCTCGATGCGCTGGTATCCGGCGCGGACACGATCCAGCAATGCGTCGATGCCGACCGGCCGTTGACCGCTCGTACCCGCCGCCGCTCCGGCCGTGCCCGTCGGTCGTGCGTTCGTGGCGTCGCTCACTGCCAGTCCTCCGGGCGTTCGACCTGCTCCAGGCGCAGTACCTGGCCGGTGCGGCTGTAGCGGCGGATGCGCGGCAGCGGCGGGTAGTAGGCGTGCACCGAGACGGCGTGCCGGTCCGTGGACTCGTTGAGCACCTCGTGCACATGGTGGTGGCCGAAGGCACGGCCGTTCCCGGCGGACAGCCGGCGTTCGCGGTCGACGTCCTCGTCGAGTTCCAGGGTCTTCCAGCCGTCGGTGGGCAGCCGGGCGGCGAGCGAGTACTCCTTGAGCTCACCCGACGCGGTGACGAAGGCGCCGATCGAGTCGGCGTGGTCGTGCCACCCGGTGCCGGTGCCGGGCGGCCAGCCGATCAGCCAGGCCTCACTGCCACCGGGCCCCTCCAGCCGTACCCAGGTGCGGCCCTCGGGATCGAGCGGGAGGGAGGAGATCAGCTCGGCGTCGGCCGCCGTGCGCCGTACGAAGTCGAGGAGGTCCGCCTGGCTGGGCGCGGCGCCGACGGCAGCGGACGCGGAAGGAGAGGAGACAGACACGTACACCGTCCTGAGGAAGGTTCGCGGAACGGGCGCGCGACGGCGCCCGGAAGAAGAGGCGAATTCAGCAGGACGAACGACACACGCAGCCCGCGTAGCGGACGAGGTCCATATGGACCCTCCGCCACAGGCGCACACAGGTGTCGGTCACGATCCGGAGTACAGCACGCCGCCGTAGCCCGGTCAACTCACCGTCACCATGTGGACAGAGGGTGACAGCGCTCACGGTCAGCGCGCGCCGGAGGGGGCCTCCGCCGGTTCCTTCACCTCGCCGCCCACCGCGGCCTCGGCCGCCGCGTACAGGTCGGCCGGCCGGACCCCGCTCAGCGCGGTGACCAGGTGGCCGTCGGGGCGTACGAGCAGCACGCTGTGCGCCGGCGCACCCGGGTAGCTCTCCGCCACCAGCAGCTCCGCCGGGTGCGGCAGTGCGGTCACGGCTGCCGCGAGCCGCGGCATGACACCGGCGGAGACCCAGTGCTTGCGCTCCCACACGCCCGTCCCGGGGGCGATCAGGACGACGAGCAGCGCGCCCCGGCCGAGCCGGTCGCGCAGTTGGACGAAGGAGCCGTCCTCCGCGGTGACCCGCACGTCCGTGACCGGCGCGCCGGCCGGGGTGTCGACGGCGATGTCCGCCTCCAGGTGGCGGGGGGCGAGCGGAGAGTCGGCGTACGCCCCCGGCGCACCCAGCGGCCCGCGCCCCAAATGACCGTCGGCGAGCAGGACGTCATGTCCCCGGGCCGTCCCCGGCACGATGTGACGCAGCCCGCTTCCGCCGCGCAGTATCGGGAGCGTCTGGTCGGCTGCGCGCAGCCGGGCGGCGACCGCCGTGCGCCGCTCGGTCTGGTAGCTGTCCAGCAGGGCCTCGCGCGGGCCGCGGTGCCAGGCGACGGCCAGCTTCCAGGCCAGGTTGTCGGCGTCGCGCAGGCCCTCGTCGAGCCCCTGGGTGCCGAACGCGCCCAGCAGATGCGCCGCGTCCCCGGCGAGGAAGACCCGGCCGACCCTCCACCGGCGGGCCAGCCGGTGGTGCACGGTGTGGACCCCGGTGTCCAGCAGCTCGTACACCGGCGTGGAACCGCCGGACCAGCCCGCGAGGGTCTCGCGGACCAGGGCCACCAGGGTCTCGGGCGTCACCAGGTCCTTGCCCGGCGGCAGCAGCCAGTCGAGGCGCCACGCGCCGTCCGGGAGGGGGCGGGCGGTCACCTCCCCGGCCGAGGGCCCGGACTGCCGCCACGGCGGTGTCCGATGGAACAACGCCCGACCCTCCCAGGGAAGTTCCGCACGCAGCGTGGCGACGGCGTGTCGTTCCACCGCCGTACGGCCCGGGAAGCGGATGTCCTGGAGTTTGCGCACGGTCGAACGGGTGCCGTCGCAGCCGACCAGGTAGCTGCCGCGCCACCAGGTGCCGTGGGTGCCGCGGGTGTGCGCGCTGACGCCGGAGCGTTCCTGCTCGATGGCGTCCAGACGGCTGTCCACCGCCACCTTGACCAGCGGTTCCTCGGCGGCGGCGGCACGCAGGGCCTGGGTGAGGACGTGCTGGGCGATGTGCAGCGGGGCGGCGGGGTCGTCCTCGCCGAACTCCACCTCGGTCACCACCTGCTTGCGCCGCAGGGACCGCCATCCGGTCCAGCGCACGCCGTGCTCCCCGAACGGCACCCCGGTCAGCCGCTCCAGCAGGGCGGCCGTGTCCTCGCGCAGTACGACGGTGCGCGCCGGACGGGGTTCGTCCTTGCCGGGCCCCTCGTCCAGGACGACGGTCGGCACCTCCTGACGCGCCAGCGCGAGGGCGAGCGTGAGCCCGACGGGCCCCGCTCCGACGATGATCACCGGGTCCATGACGCGGCGCCCCCTGCCCGTGACGATGCCCTGACGGTCACAAGTGAACAGGAAGGTGGAGCGGGGTGCACGATCACAGAACGTATGCAACCCATTGGCAGAGTTTGCGTCAAGCGAACGGAGGCAGTGGCGATCACGCCACTGCCTCCGGGTGGTGCATTCGGGTCTGAACGGGTGTCAGGCCGCGGTTCCGGTCGAGGCCGTGCCCGCGATGTCCGCCACGTCCTGGGCTCCGAGCACCGCACCGCTCGACTTCTTGCGCCGCCGCAGCCGGCGCTCCAGCCAGCTCGCGAAGGAGGTCAGCGAGAAGTTGATGACCACGAAGATGACGGCGACCACCGTGAAGGAGGCGATGGTGTTGGCGCCGTAGTAGCCGCTCATCGTGTTCGCCGAGGCGAGCAGTTCCGGGAAGGTGAGGACGGCGCCGCCGAGCGCGGTGTCCTTCACGATGACCACCAGCTGGCTGACGATCGCCGGGAGCATCGCGGTGACCGCCTGCGGCAGCAGGATGAGCCGCATCACCTGGTTCTTGCGCAGGCCGATCGCCATGGCTGCCTCGGACTGCCCCTTCGGCAGGGCGAGGATGCCCGCGCGGACGATCTCGGCGAGCACCGACGCGTTGTACAGCACCAGGCCGGTGACGACGGCGTACAGCGGGCGGTCGTCGGAACTGACGTTCGTGTACTGGCTGTACAGCTCGTTCCCGAAGATCATCAGGACCAGCACCGGGATCGCGCGGAAGAACTCGACCACGACCGTGGCCGGGACCCGCACCCACACATGGTCCGAGAGCCTCGCGATGCCGAGGACGGCACCCAGCGGCAAGGCGATGATCATCGCCAGGGCGGCGGCCTTCAAGGTGTTCTGGAGGCCGGGCCAGATGTACGTCGAGTACGCCTCGGAGCTGAAGAACGGCTTCCACAGGACCCAGTCGAGCTGGGACTTCTCGTCGAGGGCCGTGTACACCCACCAGACGACGGCCGCGGCCGCGACGATGAAGGACACCGTGTAGAGGATGTTGCGCCGCTTGGCGCGGGGACCCTGGGCGTCGTACAGGACCGAACTCATCGCTTCACCGCCACCTTCTTGCCCACCCAGCCGAGGATCAGGCCCGTCGGCAGGGTCAGGCAGATGAACCCGAAGGCGATGACCGCGGAGATCAACAGCAGCTGGGCCTCGTTCTCGACCATCTTCTTCATCAGATATGCCGCTTCCACCACGCCGATCGCCGCCGCGACCGTGGTGTTCTTCGTGAGTGCGATCAGCACGTTGGTCAGCGGGCCGATGGCCGCGCGGAAGGCCTGCGGAAGTACGACCAGGAAGAGCACCTGGGTGAAGCTCAGGCCGATGGCCCGGGCCGCCTCGGCCTGGCCGACCGGCACCGTGTTGATGCCGGAGCGGATCGCCTCGCAGACGAAGGCCGACGTGTAGACGATCAGGCCCAGCGCGGCCAGTCGGAAATTGACCGTCTCGAACGCGTCAGCGCCCAGGCTGACACCCAGGGTCTGGTTCAGACCGAGCGAGGCGAACAGGATGAGCACCGTGAGCGGGATGTTCCGCACGATGTTCACGTACGCGGTGCCGAAACCACGCATCAGCGGCACCGGGCCGACCCGCATGGCGGCCAGCAAGGTACCCCAGACCAGGGAGCCCACGGCGGCCAGCAGCGTCAGCTGCACCGTCGTCCAGAAGGCTCCCAGCACGTCGTACTTGTCAAGAAAGTCGAACACGATCTCCCGCGCTTCCGCGTGTAGGAATGCCCGGGCGCGCCGCCGCCGTCAGGAACGGCGGCGCGCCGGTGGGGCGTTGCCTCAGCTCTTGATGTCGCCGATCTTCGGGGCGGGCTCGTTCTTGTAGTTGGCCGGGCCGAAGTTCTTCTTCACGGCCGCTTCCCAGGAACCGTCGGAGACCATCGACTCCAGGGCCTTGTTGATCTTGGCCTTGAGGTCGCTGCCCTTCTTGACGCCGATGCCGTAGTTCTCGTTGGTCATCTTGAAGCCGCCGAGCTTGAACTTGCCCTTGAACTGGGACTGCGCGGCGTAACCGGCGAGGATCGAGTCGTCCGTGGTCAGGGCGTCGATGGCCTTGTTCTGGAGACCGGTCAGGCAGGCGGAGTAGGTCGGGTACTCCTGCAGCTGCGCCTTGGGGGCCAGCTTGTCGTGCACGTTCTGCGCCGAGGTGGACCCGGTGACCGAGCACAGCTTCTTGTTGTTGAGGTCCTTCGGCGACTTGATGGAGTTGTCGTCCGCGCGGACCAGCACGTCCTGGTGGGCCAGCAGGTAGGGGCCGGCGAAGTCGACCTTCTGCTGACGCTCCGGGGTGATCGAGTAGGAGGCGGCGATGAACTGGACGTCACCGCGCTGGAGCATCGTCTCGCGGTCGGCGCTCTTCGACTCCTTCCACTCGATCTGGTCCGCGCCGTAACCGAGCTTCTTGGCGACGTAGGTCGCCACGTCGACGTCGAAGCCCGCGTAGCCCTGCGGGGTCTTCTGGCCGATGCCCGGCTGGTCGAACTTGATGCCGATGGTGATCTTCTTGCCGCCGCCGGAGGAGCTGTTGTCGTCCTTCTTGTCGCCGCCGCACGCGGTGGCTGCCACGGACAGGGAGAGCAGGACGGCCGAGGCGGCGGTGACCTTGCGGAGCTTCATGGTGAACATCCTTTGGGTGGTGAGGAACGAGGTCCCTGTGGCGCGGATGACGCGACCGGGGCGTGCCGTCAGTGGTGCAGGATCTTGGACAGGAAGTCCTTGGCCCGGTCGCTGCGCGGGTTGCTGAAGAACTGGTCGGGCGCAGCCTGTTCGACGATCCGGCCGTCCGCCATGAAGACGACACGATTTGCAGCCGATCGTGCGAAGCCCATCTCGTGGGTGACGACGACCATGGTCATCCCCTCACGGGCGAGCTGCTGCATGACCTCGAGGACCTCGTTGATCATCTCGGGGTCGAGGGCCGAGGTCGGCTCGTCGAAGAGCATGACCTTCGGGCCCATGGCCAGTGCGCGTGCGATGGCCACACGCTGCTGCTGGCCGCCGGACAGCTGGGCGGGGTACTTGTCGGCCTGGGTGCCCACGCCGACCCGGTCGAGCAGGGCCCGCGCCTTCTCCTCGGCCTGCTTCTTGTCCGTCTTGCGGACCTTGAGCTGGCCCAGCATCACGTTCTCGAGCACGGTCTTGTGCGCGAAAAGGTTGAAGGACTGGAAGACCATCCCGACGTCCGCCCGCAGCCGGGCCAGTTCGCGGCCCTCGTGCGGCAGCGGCTTGCCGTCGATCGTGATGGCGCCCGAATCGATCGTCTCCAGACGGTTGATGGTGCGGCACAGGGTCGACTTTCCGGACCCGGAGGGCCCGATGACCACGACGACCTCGCCGCGGGCGATCGTCAGGTCGATGTCCTGGAGCACGTGCAACGCGCCGAAGTGCTTGTTGACGCTCTTCAGGACGACCAGTTCGTCGGATGCGGCCGCGTCCTCCTTGGCCACCGATACATTGGTCATCGCTCTCGGGCTCCGTCCTCCTCGGTTTCCGAGGACAGTAGTGAGCGGCTGTGACCTGCGTCATCACATCTGAGGGAGATCTGAGCATCACGATCCGATAGCAAGCGGACACATGTCGTAGCACTTGTGACCTGTGTGCGTATCGGCCGGATAACGGAAGCGGCGGGCAACCCGAACCCTCTTGACGCCGTCCTTACCAATCGGCGTCACTGCCATGGTGCACGCGCGCGTGCGTCGAGTACACGGCGCAAGAGAACCGAGACCGTACGACCGCTGAACCGGAGGGGGACGGAGTGAGACTGCTCCTCGTCGAGGACGACAACCACGTCGCCGCGGCGCTGTCCGCCGTCCTCGCGCGGCACGGCTTCGACGTCACGCACGCGCGCAGTGGCGAGGAGGCCCTCCAGGCGCTCGTCCCCGAGGGTGCGGGTTTCGGCGTGGTCCTGCTCGACCTCGGCCTGCCCGACCAGGACGGCTACGAGGTCTGCGGCAAGATCCGCAAGCGCACCAGCACCCCGGTGATCATGGTGACCGCGCGGTCCGACGTGCGCTCCCGCATCCACGGGCTCAACCTGGGCGCCGACGACTACGTCGTGAAACCCTACGACACCGGCGAGCTGCTCGCCCGTATCCATGCCGTCAGCCGGCGCACCGTCCACGAGGACGTGGCCGCGGCGGCCGAGAACGCGCTGCTCCTCGGTTCCGTACGCATCGAACTGCCCACCCGCCAGGTGAGCGTGGACGGTTCGGTCGTCCAGCTGACCCGCAAGGAGTTCGACCTCCTCGCGCTGCTCGCCCAGCGGCCCGGAGTGGTCTTCCGGCGGGAGCAGATCATCAGCGAGGTCTGGCGCACCAGTTGGGAGGGCACCGGCCGCACCCTGGAGGTGCACGTCGCCTCCCTGCGCGCCAAGCTGCGCATGCCCGCGCTGATCGAGACCGTGCGCGGCGTCGGCTACCGGCTCGTCGCCCCGGCCGCCTAGCGAGGACGGGTGCGTACACGGCTCCTCCCGCTGCTCATCGTCCTGCTGGCGGCCGTCCTGCTCGCCCTCGGCGTCCCGCTGGCCGTCAGCTGGGCCGCCGGCCAGCAGCAGCGGGTCGTCGTGGACCGGATCGACGACACGGCACGCTTCGCCGCGCTCGCCCAGTTCGTCAGCGACGGGCCCAGCGGCTCCCGCCGCACCACCACCGACGGGCGGTGGGAGACCCTGCGCAGCGAGATGGAGAGCTACTACGGCGTCTACGGCATACGCGCGGGTGTCTTCTACCGCAACGGTTCGGCGATGGCCAACGCACCCGGGGACTGGTTCGTACCGTCCGCGGGGGAGGTGCGCGAGGCGTTCGACGAGGCGCTGCTCAGCCGCCGCAGCCACGACCCGAAGCAGGTGTGGCCCTGGCAGCGCAGCCGGCTGGTCGTCGCCTCCCCCGTGATCCGGGACGGGGACGTCGTCGCGGTGGTGGTCACCGACTCGCCCACCGGGCAGATGCGGTCGCAGATCCTGCGCGGCTGGCTGTTCATCGGAGCCGGCGAGATCGCGGCCATGCTGCTCGCCGTCGGCGCCGCGCTGCGCCTGACCGGCTGGGTACTGCGCCCCGTACGGATCCTGGACGCCACCACCCACGACATCGCCACCGGACGCCTGAAGTCCCGCGTGGCGGTGGGCGGCGGCCCGCCGGAACTCAGACGGCTGGCCCGCTCGTTCAACGAGATGGCGGACAACGTCGAGGACGTGCTGGAGCAGCAGCGCGCCTTCGTCGCCGACGCCTCGCACCAGCTGCGCAACCCGCTCTCGGCGCTGCTGCTGCGCATCGAACTGCTCGCCCTGGAGCTCCCCGAGGGCAACGAGGAGATCGCCTCGGTCCGCACCGAGGGCAAGCGCCTCGCGCAGGTCCTGGACGACCTGCTCGACCTGGCGCTGGCCGAGCACGCCGAGGCGGACCTCAGGCTGACCGACATCGGAGCCCTGGCCGAGGAGCGGGTGGCCGCCTGGTCACCGGCCGCCGCCGCCAAGGACGTCCGGCTCACCGGCGACCGCCCGCCCCTCACCGCCTGGGCCGACCCGATCGCCCTGTCCAGTGCACTGGACGCGGTGATCGACAACGCCGTGAAGTTCACACCCGAAGGAGGCACCGTCGAGGTCAGCGTCTCCGCGGACGGCGACACCTCCACGGTCGTCGTCACCGACACCGGCCCCGGACTCACCGGCGAGGAACTCGAGCGCGTGGGCGACCGCTTCTGGCGCAGCGGCCGGCACCAGAACGTCAAGGGCTCGGGCCTCGGCCTGTCGATCACGCGCGCCCTGCTCGCTGCGGGCGGCGGCTCGATCGACTACAGCCACCACGAGCCGCGCGGGCTGCGGGTGACGGTCTCGGTGCCGCGGAACGCGGACAGCGGGCAGCGGGTCTGACCGGTTCGAGGGCCTGTCGGGTTACTGGGCCTGCCCGGCTCCTGGACCTGCCCGGTTCCTGGGCCTGTCCGGTTCGAGGCCAGTCCGGTGGGGCGATGGCCGGTCGGGGAACCGGCTGCGAGGGGCCGGGGCCTGCCCGCCGGCGCGCGGTGGGCGATGCCCGGAGGCGGACACCCGCGGCGGAACGCCGGCTAGGGCTTCATCGACCGGTAGTAGCGCCGGGCGCCCTCCTGGAGGGGCAGCGGGTCGGTGTAGATCGCGGTACGCAGGTCGACCAGCTGCGCCGAGTGGACGTGGGCGCCGATGCCGTCACGGCTGTCGATCACCGTACGGGTCACCCACTCGGTCAGCCGCGGATCGACGTCCGCGCGGGTGATCAGCACGTTGGACACCGCGATCGTCGGTACCTGAAGGCCCTGCTGCACGGCGGGATAGGCGGATTCGGGGATGTTGGCGGCCCGGTAGTAGCGGGCCTCCTGGCCTTCGTCGTGCAGCCTCGCGATCAGCTCGTCGTCGATCGGCACGAAGGAGAACGCGGACTTCTTCGCGAGCGTGACCAGCCCCTTGGTGGGCAGGCCGCCCGACCAGAAGAAGGCGTCGATCTTCCCCTGCTGTAGCCGTCCCGGCCCGATGTCGATGCCGTCGGCGACCGGCGTGATGTCCTTGCGCGGGTCGATCCCCGACGCCCGCAGCACCCGGTTGGCGATCAACCGGACGCCCGAGTCGGGCAGCCCGGTCGCCACCCGCTTGTGCCGCAGGTCGGCGACGCTCTTGATGGCGGAGCCGCGGCGCACGACGAGCTGCACGTAGTCGTCGTAGAGCCTGGCGACGCCGCGCAGCCGCCCGGCGCCCTCGCCGTGGCGCAGCTCGTACGTCTCCACGGCGTCGGCCGCCGCGATGGTGAAGTCCGCCTTCCCGGTGGCCACCCGCTGGACGTTCTCCTGCGAACCGGCGCTCTTGAGGAGCTTCACCTCCAGGTCCGGCATGTCCTTGGCCATCTCGTTGCGCAGCCGCTCGCCGTACTCCTGGTAGACGCCCCGTGACGTCCCGGTGCTGAACACGATGGTCCCGCTCGGCGGCTTCTCGCCCAGGGGCAGCAGCCACCACAGCAGCAGCCCGAGGGCCACGGCACCGACGGTCGCGCTCTGCAGCGCCCGGCGCCTGCTGATACGGGGGAAAACCTTGGCCATGGCGGCGATCCTGCCAGGCGACGCGCGAGGCTGGCCAGGGCCGAGGTCACTCCGGGGCAGGAAGGCCCCGCCGGGACGGCCCGAGGGCTCTGTCAGTGGCCGCCCTTAGAGTCGGCGTATGACCACTTCGCCCGCCGGCCTCGTCCGTGAGTTCCACCGCGCCTTCGGCCTCGACACCCGCAGCACGCCCGCGGAGGTGTCCCCCGAACTGGCCGCCCACCGCGGGGAACTGCTCGCCGAGGAGGCCGCGGAGGTCGCCGAGGTCGCCGTCGAGGGCCCGCTGGACCGGCTCGCGCACGAGCTGGCGGACGTGGTCTACGTGGCGTACGGCACGGCTCTGGTCCACGGCATCGACCTCGACGAGGTGATCGCCGAGATCCACCGCGCCAACATGAGCAAGCTCGGCCCGGACGGGCAGGTCGCCCGCCGGGCCGACGGCAAGGTCCTCAAGGGGGAGCACTACCGGGCGCCGGACGTGTCGGCCGTGCTGCGCGGCCAGGGCTGGATACCGGGCTGAGCCGTCCGGTACGTCCACGCGCCGCGCACGGTGCCGGAACCGGGCTCGCGTGCCGGAGGCGACTCGGGCGCGAGAACCCGGCTCACGGTGCCGGAGTGACCGCTAGGCCCCCAGCGAGCCGCCCGCCAGTTTCCACTCGCGGTGCAGGGCGCCCAGCGGGATGCTCCGCTGGATGACCGGCGTGCCGAAGATGGACAGCTGCAGCCGCAGGGTGCCGGACAGGTCGACGCCGCCGTACGCGGCCCAGGTGCCCTCGGCCGTCGGCCGGCTGCCGTCGGAGGAGGCGGTGACCGTCCCGGCGGCTTCGCCGCGCAGATAGGGGGCGAGGTCCGCGGTGACGCCGACGGTGCCGTAGAGACCGACGGAGGCCTCGGCGCCGAGCGCTGTCTTCACGCTTCCGGCCGAGCTGAGCGACGCGCGTACCGGGGTGCTCGTCATGTCCGAGGAGCTGACCGGCGTCCATCCCCTGGCCGGGCCGAAGGTGCCGCCCGCCTTGAAGTCGCCCTTGAGGCTCTGCTCGACGTCGACGGTGACATGCCCGTCGCCGCTGATCTGCGCGTAGCAGGTGAGGTCCAGGTTGACGACGACCGGGACGGGACCCACCTGGAGGACGGGGTCGGCGTGCAGCTTGGCGAACGGGATGCGCAGCGGTGTTCCGGTGGCCGCGGCGGCCCGGCCCTTGACCGCCCAGCCGGAGGTCCAGTCACCGGACACACCCAGGTACGCCGACCCGGGTGCGGTGTCGGTCCCGGCGCCGCCGTAGGCGAAGTCGACCTGCGGTGCGACCTGGACGAAGCCGTGCATGGAGGCGGTGGCGGAGACCGGTGCGTCCTTGGCCGTGGGGATCTCGGCGCTCACGTCGAGCCGCAGGCTGCCGAGCGGCACCTTCGCGCCCTTGGGGCCGACGTGCACGTCACCGACCTTGGACCAGGACACCTTCACATCGGGCAGCAGCTTGTCGACGGTGAACGCGGACGGGTCGACCGGCACGTCGCCCTTCGCGGTGTCGTCGCCGAGCAGCGCGTTCAGCGCGGCCGGTTCCGTCTGCACCTCCGTGCCGTGATCGGTCTCGCCGATCACCTTGGTGACCTTGGCGAGCAGCCCGTGCGGCGCGCCCGGCGCGGGCGCGCTGGCGATGACGTCGCCGACGGCGGCCGTGCGGGGAGGGGCGGTCGAGCCGGCGGAGGGGGTGGGTGTCGCGCTCGGTGAACTCCCCTTCCCCTTGGCCTTGTCGGAGATGACGGCACGCCGGGTGCGGCTGTCGTACGAGCTGACCTTGAGGGTGGTCCGGTGCGCCTGCCGGCCGGCGGTGCCCGGACCGGCCGTGGCGGTCGCGGTGGCGGTGGGAGCGGCGGCGACGGTGAGCGAGTGGTCCGAGTGGTCGTCGGCGGGGGCGGTGTCGGTCTTGATCCGCTGCCCGTGCTCGGCCGCCGCCGCCGACCGCTCGGCGTGCGGTGCCGGCGAGGAGCAGGCGGAGGCGAGGAAGAGGGTGGTCACGGCGAAGGCGGGCAGCAGGACACGCCTGTGCCTCATGCGTCTGCGCAAGGTTGTTCCTGAAGGAGGTGGGGGGTGGCGAAGAGGTACTCGACATGCACCGAGGAACGGCCTACTCGCAGGTAGAACCAGTCGGTAACTCGGTGATGGGCCATGAGCATGCCATGGCCGCCCTCACCGGCCCCTCACAAACCGGCCACCTCGCAACGTGACGTGCCACACGGCGAGTTCACGTCAGTGCTGACCGGAAACCGTGACCGGGTCGCCATCCGCGGGAAGTGGCGACCCGCTCCCGTCTCCGGTGCCGGCGACCGGAAGGCCGCTCGGACAGGCGGGCCGAACTCAGCGCCCGGCAAGCCCTGTTCCGCCGAGTCGGGTCAGCAGGCCCGACAGCAGCGCGAGGTCGTCCCCGCCCCACGCCGGGCCGGCGAACAACTCCCCGGCGGTCTCCTCGGCCGTGGCCACCATCTCCCGGAGCCGTTGCCGGCCCGTCCCGGTCAGCGAGGCGTAGGCGACGCGCGCGTCCCGGGCGTCCGGTTCGCGGGTCACCAGTCCGATCCTCTCCAGCGGGGCCAGTCCCCGGGTGACCCCGGAAGCCGTCAGCCCCAGCGCCTCGGCCAGATCGACCCGGCGCATCCGGCCGCCGGGAGCCTCACCCAGCCGTAGCAGCAGCGTGAAGTCGGCCAGGCTGACCCCGTGCAGGCCGCTCAGCCGGGCATCGAACCGTCGTACGAGCGTCGCCTGCGCCCGTACCAGCCGCAGCGCCGCGTCCAGGGCGTCACTCATGGCCGCCGGTTCCTCCGTTCATTGCTGTCTCCTTGAGTGCGCAAGTTTATGAGTCGAGTGAACGGGCCGCTCGACGCTGCCGCTTGCTCAGAGGCGCCTGGGAGAGGTCCTCGGCGGTGGACCGCAGGTTCTTGAAGCCGTAGCCGCGCTCGGTCAGCCAGGTCCTCGCCGCCTCCTCGGCCCGCTCGGCCGCCTCCAGGATGTCCTCCTCTTCCTCCCCCCGTGTCGGAGAAGCGGAAGGTGAAGGCCGGCCGGGCGGCGATGTCGTAGGTGAGGTGTCCCTCGGCGGTGAACGCGGCTTTCAGGACGTCGTGTCGGGCGGCGTCGGCCAGCAGCGAGGCCCGCTGTGCCTCGGTGAGACCGTCGAAGACACCGCGCACGGTGACGCGGAAGGTGCGAGTACTCATTCGGCGACCTTAGACACCGCCGGGCCGGACCCTCCACCGGGTTTCCGGCACCGACGCGCGCACGGGGGTGCTGAAGGAAGGACGACCGGATGCGCATCCACGGGGCGGCCTACCCTTGAAGGAAGGACCAGTGGCGGCGGCTCGGCCGGGGTTCGCGGTCGTTCCGGATCCGGAGAGGACCACTGGGTCGGCGGTGCCTCCCGCGCGGAAGGCGGTGGCGTTCCATGCGGTACGTGGCGGTGAGTGCGCTGAGTCATCCGGGGCTGCTCCGCGAACGCAACGAGGACAGCCTCGTGGTCGGGCCGTGGACGCTGTGCGCCACGGTGACCGAGAGCCCGCAGACCCTCGTCTTCCCGACCGGCACACCCCTGGTCGTCGCCGTCGCCGACGGGCTCGGCGGGCATCCCGGCGGCGATGTGGCGAGCGCGCTGGTCGTGCGCCGGATCGCGATGAACGGGCCCGCCCTGAGCGACGAGGACGCCGTCCGTGACGCGCTCAGCGCCTGCAACCGTGCCGTGTACGAGGCCGCCGGCGGCGACGCGGGAGGTGAGTTCGCCGCCATGGGGACGACGGTCGCCGGCGCCGTCGTACTGCCCGACTCGCTGCTGGTGTTCAACGTCGGCGACAGCCGGGTCCTCGCGGCCTCGGGGGACGGGCTCCGTCAGGTGAGTGTCGACGACAGCCCCCCGCTCGAACCCGGAAGGCGCACCACCTCCATCGTGACCCAGTGCCTGGGCGGCACCCGCGTGTACCGGGCCGTCCGCCCCCACGTCACGATCGAGCCCCTGACGCCCGGCGCCCGCTACCTCATCTGCACCGACGGTCTGACCGATCCGCTGCCGCCGGAGGCGATCGACGAGGTGATGCGCGAGCACGACGACAGCCGGGCGGCCTTCGAGCTGTGGAAGGCCGCCATCGCGGAGGGCGGCCCCGACAACATCACCCTGGCGATCCTGCGTGTGCCGGACGAGTAGCCGGTCGCCCCGGAAGCGGGGCCGTCCCCTCCGGGAAGCGCGGGAAAAGGGGCTCCGGGGAACCGCCTACTCTTGATGCATGACCAGCAGCAGCGACCGGAGCCCGGCAGTGGACGTTCGATCATCCAAGACGTACGAGATCCGCACCTACGGGTGCCAGATGAACGTCCACGACTCCGAGCGATTGTCCGGACTGCTGGAGGAGGCCGGATACGTGCGCGCGCCCGAGGGCTCGGACGGGGACGCGGACGTCGTCGTCTTCAACACCTGCGCCGTACGGGAGAACGCCGACAACCGGCTCTACGGCAACCTCGGCCGGCTCGCGCCGAGGAAGGCCTCGCGGCCCGGTATGCAGATCGCGGTCGGCGGCTGCCTCGCGCAGAAGGACCGCGACACCATCGTGAGCCGGGCACCCTGGGTGGACGTCGTCTTCGGTACCCACAACATCGGCAAGCTGCCCGTGCTGCTGGAGCGCGCCCGCGTCCAGGAGGAGGCGCAGGTCGAGATCGCCGAGTCGCTGGAGGCGTTCCCGTCCACCCTGCCGACCCGGCGGGAGAGCGCCTACGCGGCCTGGGTCTCTATCTCCGTCGGCTGCAACAACACCTGCACCTTCTGCATCGTCCCCGCGCTGCGCGGCAAGGAGAAGGACCGCCGCCCCGGCGACATCCTCGCCGAGGTGGAGGCGCTGGTCGCCGAGGGCGTGTCCGAGATCACGCTGCTCGGTCAGAACGTCAACGCCTACGGCTCGGACATAGGCGACCGCGAGGCCTTCAGCAAGCTGCTGCGCGCGTGCGGACGGATCGAGGGGCTGGAGCGGGTCAGGTTCACCTCCCCGCATCCGCGCGACTTCACGGACGACGTCATCGCCGCCATGGCCGAGACGCCGAACGCGATGCCGCAGCTGCACATGCCGCTGCAGTCCGGCTCGGACACCGTCCTGAAGGCGATGCGCCGCTCCTACCGGCAGGAGCGGTACCTCGGGATCATCGAGAAGGTGCGGGCGGCCATCCCGCACGCCGCGATCACCACCGACATCATCGTGGGCTTCCCCGGCGAGACCGAGGAGGACTTCGAGCAGACGCTGCACGTGGTGCGCGAGGCGCGGTTCGCCCAGGCCTTCACCTTCCAGTACTCCAAGCGCCCCGGCACCCCGGCCGCCACGATGGAGGACCAGATCCCCAAGGAGGTCGTCCAGGCGCGCTACGAGCGTCTCGTCGCCCTTCAGGAGGAGATCTCCTGGGAGGAGAACAAGAGGCAGGTCGGCCGCACCCTGGAGCTGATGGTCGCCGAGGGCGAGGGCCGCAAGGACGGCGCCACCCACCGTCTCTCCGGCCGCGCCGCCGACAACCGCCTGGTCCACTTCACCAAGCCGGAGCAGGAGGTGCGCCCCGGTGACGTGGTCACCGTCGAGGTGACGTACGCCGCCCCGCACCACCTCCTCGCCGAGGGCGCCGTCCTCGACGTGCGCCGCACGCGCGCGGGGGATGCCTGGGAGAAGCGCAACGCCGCCGAGGCCGCCAAGCCGGCCGGCGTCATGCTCGGTCTGCCGAAGATCGGTGTGCCGGCGCCGCTGCCGGTCGCCACGGGCAGCGGCTGCGGCTGCGACTGACCGGACACAGCCGGGCACTGGCTGGCAGTCGGGACGCGGGGAGCGCGGAGTTCGTGCGCCTGGACCGGCCCCGGCACGCGACCTGTGCACCGAGCCGGAGTGGGACTCGGGCCGATCGGGCCCGACTCCCACTCCGGGCTGATCGGTCGCTGACGGCGTACGCTGCCGATCATGCTTGTCGCCGCCGCAGTCTGCCCCTGTCCGCCGCTGCTCGTGCCCGAGGTCGCCGCCGGCGCCGCGCCCGAACTGGACGCGGCGCGCGCCGCGTGCGCGGACGCGCTCGGCGTGCTCGCCGCCGCCCGCCCGGATCTGCTGGTGGTCCTCGGGCCCGCCGAGCAGAGCGGGCGCGGTCCGTTCCCGCAGGGCAGCCCGGGCTCCTTCCGCGGGTTCGGGGTCGACCTGGACGTCCGGCTGGGCGCCGCGCCGGAGACCGTCCCCGAGCGGGAGCTGCCGCCGTCGCTGGCCGTCGGCGCCTGGCTGCTGGAGCGGACCGGCTGGGCGGACGCCCCGATCGAGGGACTCGGCATCGGCGAACCGCTCGCGCCCGAGCGGTGCGTCGACGTGGGACGGGAGATCGGCGCCCGGGCCGGACGGGTTGCGCTGCTGGTGATGGGAGACGCCAGCGCCTGCCGCTCCGTCAAGGCACCGGGGTACCTCGACGAGCGGGCGGCGCCCTTCGACGCCGAGGTCGCGCGGGTGCTGGGCGCGGCGGACGTGGCCGGGGTCCGGGCGCTGGACGCCGAGCTGGCACAGGAGCTGAAGGCCGCCGGCCGCGCCCCCTGGCAGGTGCTGGCGGGAGCCGCCGAGGGCGCGGACCTCGGCGGGAACCTGCTGTACGAGGACGCGCCGTACGGCGTGGGATACCTGGTCGCCACCTGGTCCTAGCGGACATGCCGGACGGCCGGGAGCCGTTCGGCTCCGCGGCCGTCCGTCAGTCGTCCGCTCCGCCGCTTCACGCCGTCGGCGTGCCCGCCGGGGCGATCACCGAGTTGCCGGGGCGGTCACCGTTCCGCCGGGACGATCACTGTGCCGCAGGTTCTCACCGGTCCGTCGGGACGATCGCCCTGTCGTACCGACGGAGACCGGTGAGCGGGCCCGAACCGTCAGGATCAGGAGGTCGGCGGTGGGCCTTCCGGCCGGGTGGGGGTCACCGGGTCGGTGGGGCTCGCCGTCGTGTGCGTGCCCTCCTTGTGCGCGAGGCGGTCCATCGCATCCTTCGCCTTGTCCGTGCCCGCGTGGATCTTCTCGCTGTACTTGCCCTTGGTCCGCTCGTCGACGGCCTTCGCGGCCTTGTCGATACCGTGCTGGACCTTGCCCCCGTGCTGTCGCGCGAGATCCGACACCTTGTCCTTGGCCGGCGCGAGCTTGGCCTTCACGTTGTCCATCAGACCCATGGTCCACCTTCCCTCACGGACCTTCCCTCACGGGACAGTCACCTGCGGGCGCCGTCGCCGGCCTCGTTGTCGGCGGCCTCCTCGGCGGACTGCTGCTTGGGGATGCCGGTGCTCTGGGAAGCGTCGTCCTCCGTACCGGCCTCGATCCGTGCCGGCACGTCCTCGCGCTCCTCCTCGGCCGAGCCCCGCGCCTCCGCCGGTTCGGCTCCCTTCGCCTCCGCCGACTCCGCTGCCGCCTCGGCCTCGTCCGGCTCGCAACCGGCCGGGGCCTCGGCGGCCGACGGCTCCTGCGTCGCCTTCGACCTGCCGAGGAGTCGTGCAAACACGCCCATATCCACTCCATACGGTACTCGTGCGGGCGAATTCCCGCGTCACCCGGTGCGTAGGGTTGCGCCGCCCGGGTCACCGCCTCCGGGAGTCCGGGCAGGCGGCACCTCGCCACGGGCAACGACCCGGTTCACGCGCCGTCACGTAACTCGTTCGAGAGCCCGTCCGGAGGTTTGCGAGACTGGTGCGGTGAGCAGTGCATCCGTCGCCCCGCGCGTCATCGCCGTCGTAGGTCCCACCGCGGCCGGAAAGTCCGATCTCGGCGTCTTTCTGGCCCAGCAGCTCGACGGCGAGGTCGTCAACGCCGACTCGATGCAGCTGTACCGGGGGATGGACATCGGCACCGCCAAGCTGACGCCCGAGGAACGCGGCGGCGTCCCGCACCATCTGCTGGACATCTGGGACGTGACGGTCACCGCCTCGGTCGCCGAGTACCAGAAACTGGCCCGCGCGCGGATCGACGCTCTGCTCGCCGAGGGCCGCTGGCCGATCCTGGTCGGCGGCTCCGGCCTGTACGTCCGCGGGGCGGTCGACAACCTCGAGTTCCCGGGCACCGACCCCGAGGTCCGGGCCCGGCTGGAGGAGGAGCTCGCGCTGCGCGGCCCCGGTGCGCTGCACGCCCGCCTGGCCGCCGCCGACCCCGAGGCCGCCCGTGCGATCCTGCCGAGCAACGGCCGCCGTATCGTCCGGGCGCTCGAGGTGATCGAGATCACCGGTCAGCCGTTCACCGCGAACCTGCCGGGGCACGACTCCGTCTACGACACCGTCCAGATCGGCGTCGACGTGGCTCGTCCGGAACTGGACGACCGTATCGCGCGCAGGGTGGACCGGATGTGGGACGAGGGCCTCGTGGACGAGGTGCGCGCCCTGGAGGCGCAGGGGCTCCGTGAGGGGCGCACGGCGTCGCGTGCGCTCGGTTACCAGCAGGTGCTCGCGGCGCTCGCGGGGGAGTGCACCGAAGCGGAAGCGCGGGCCGAGACCGTCCGTGCCACCAAGCGCTTCGCGCGCCGGCAGGATTCCTGGTTCCGGCGGGACCCCCGCGTGCACTGGCTGAGCGGGGCCTCGGCGGACCGCGGGGAACTGCCGAGGCTGGCCCTGACGTTGGTCGAACGACCGGTCACAGCCTGATCACGTGATGGCATCGGGATGCGCCGCCGGTCATCCCGGCCTTCGGCCTCGTGCCATCATCGAGCTTCGATCGACCAAGTGGAGCCTAGTTGGGAGGGCGCGTGGCGATGGAGGCCGGCCCTCGCGACACCGCGCAAAGCGCCGAGCACGTCACCACTGAGGGTGACGACCGGCAGCACGTCGAGGACCCTCTGACCGGAGATCCTCTGACCGGAGATCCACTGACGGACGACCGTCTGGCAGAGGACCGTCTCTCCGAGGACCGTCTGGCCGACGACGGACCCGACGAGACGCCTGCCGGTGTCACCGCCGACGGGCCGTCGCCGGAGGAGATGTACCCGGGCGGCCCGGAGGTCGAGGTCGAGCTGCGCCCGCAGCGCAGGCTGCGCATCTGGCAGCTCGCGCCCATCGTGGGGCTCTCCGCCGTCGGGTCCCTGATGTTCGCCTTCCCGCTCGCCTTCGACTTCGGCGACAGCGGTGCCGTCATCGCCATGCTCGGCCTGCTGATCTGCTCGTGCGCCGCCGGGTGGGGCATGATGGCCGCCCGCCGGGTGGGCTACACGTGGCCCGGCCTGCCGCCGCGCGGCTCCGGCCGCCGCTCCGACTGGCGGGTCGTCCTCGGCTACGTCCTGCTGGTCGCGGTGGTCGTGGTCCTCGCCGTCTGGCGCGTGGCGAGACTCCGCTAGGACGGTTCCCACCGCCCCCGCCTCATCGGCTCCCCGGCGGAGCGCTCCCGTACGATCGAGGAATGAGCACGCGGATCGCCTTCCTCAAGGGTCACGGCACCGAGAACGACTTCGTGATCGTCCCGGACCCCGAGAACGCCCTCGACCTGACCCCGGCCGCCGTCGCCGCCCTGTGCGACCGCCGGGCCGGCATCGGCGGCGACGGGGTGCTGCACGTCGTACGGTCCGCCGCGCACCCGGAGGCCCGGGCCATGGCCGCCGAGGCCGAGTGGTTCATGGACTACCGCAACAGCGACGGCTCCATCGCGGAGATGTGCGGCAACGGCGTCCGTGTGTTCGCGCGCTACCTCCAGCACGCCGGTCAGGTGGCCGAAGGAGACCTCACGATCGCCACGCGCGCGGGCGTGAAGTCCGTCCACATCGCGAAGGACGGTGACGTCACCGTCGGCATGGGCAGCGCCCGCCTCCCCGAGGGGGACGTCACGGTGAGCGTCGGCGAGCACAGCTGGCCCGCCCGCAACGTGAACCTGGGCAACCCCCACGCGGTCGCCTTCGTGACCGACCTCGAAGAGGCCGGGCGTCTGCTCGACCCGCCGCCGGTGAGTCCCGCGGGCACCTACCCGGACGGGGTGAACGTCGAGTTCGTCGTCGACCGCGCCCCCCGCCACGTCGCCATGCGCGTGCACGAGCGCGGTTCTGGCGAGACCCGCTCCTGCGGCACCGGCGCGTGCGCCGTCGCCGTGGCCACCGCGCGGCGCGACGGGGCCGACCCGGCCGTCACCGGCACCCCGGCGACGTACACCGTCGACGTGCCCGGCGGACGCCTGGTCATCACCGAGCGGCCCGACGGCGAGATCGAGATGACCGGACCCGCCGTGATCGTCGCCGAGGGCGAGATCGACGCCGAATGGCTGGAAAACGCCGTCCGCTGATCCGGCCGGACCGGGAGCCGGCGGCCCCGCCCACACGGACCAGCACGTACGCACGGCCGGGGTCGTTCGAAACCCCGGCCGACTCAAGGGCACTTGGCGTAAACCCTAAACCTCGGTGCGGTCGCTCGAATGGGTGATCCGTTTCACGCTCGCCCGGAGGCGGTCGGTCGGGCGTGTTGGGCTCGGTAGCATCAAGCACCGGCACGGACGGGGGAACGTCGCCATCCCTGAGCCTCGTACGCCCTTGGGGCCCCGTCCACCGGTCCACGAGCCGGAGGTGCCCATGAGTGCGGAGGCCACGAACCCTGCGACGCCTGGCCCGGTAGCGCCCCCGGCGCCACAGGCGCTGACGCCGTCCGTGGCGCCCACGGCGGCCCGCCGGAAGTCCCGGCCCCGGATCGACCTGCGCCGGCTCGGCCGCGTCGCACTGCTCGGCCCCGCCGTACGCGGCAGACTGCCCGACGCGATCAGCCATGTCGCGGACGCGCACCGAGCCCACCATCCCGACGCCGACCTCGAACCCCTGCGCCGCGCCTACGTCCTGGCGGAGTCCTCGCACCGCGGCCAGATGCGCAAGAGCGGGGAACCGTACATCACGCACCCGCTCGCCGTGACCCTCATCCTCGCGGAACTCGGCGCCGAGACGACGACGCTGACGGCCTCGCTGCTGCACGACACGGTCGAGGACACCGATGTGACGCTGGAGCAGGTGCGGGAACAGTTCGGCGAAGAGGTTCGTTATCTCGTCGACGGGGTCACGAAACTGGAGAAGGTCGACTACGGGGCAGCCGCCGAACCCGAGACCTTCCGCAAGATGCTCGTCGCCACCGGCAGCGACGTGCGCGTGATGTCGATCAAACTCGCCGACCGCCTGCACAACATGCGCACCCTCGGCGTGATGCGCCCCGAGAAACAGGAGCGGATCGCCAAGGTCACCCGTGACGTCCTCATCCCGCTCGCCGAGCGCCTCGGCGTGCAGGCCCTCAAGACCGAGCTGGAGGACCTGGTCTTCGCCATCCTCCACCCCGAGGAGTACGAGCACACCAGGGAACTCATCGCCGGGAACGCCGCGCGCGAGGCCGATCCCCTCGCCGAGGTCGCCGAGGAGATGCGCGGTGTGCTGCGCGAGTCCGACATCCAGGCCGAAGTCCTCATCCGCCCCCGGCACTTCGTCTCCGTCCACCGCGTCGCCCGCAAGCGGGGCCAGCTGCGCGGCGCCGACTTCGGCCGGCTGCTGGTGCTGGTGGGAGAGGACGCCGACTGCTACGGCGTCCTCGGCGAACTGCACACCTGTATGACGCCGGTCGTCTCGGAGTTCAAGGACTTCATCGCCGTACCCAAGTTCAACCTCTACCAGTCGCTGCACACCGCCGTCGCCCGACCGGACGGCCAGGTCGTCGAAGTCCTCATCCGTACCCACCAGATGCACAAGGTAGCCGAGGCGGGCGTCGTGGCGCTCGGGAACCCGTACGCCCCGGGCGCCGACGACCCGGCCGACGGCGAGCGCGCGGACCCCACCCGGCCCGGCTGGCTCTCCCGGCTCCTCGACTGGCAGCAGGCCGCCCCCGACCCCGACACCTTCTGGTCCACGCTGCGGGAGGACCTCGCCCAGGACCGCGAGATCACCGTGTTCCGCCCCGACGGCGGCACCCTCGGCCTGCCCGAGGGAGCCACCTGTGTGGACGCCGCCTACGCCCAGTATGGCGAGGACGCGCACGCCTGCATCGGCGCCCGTGTCAACGGCCGCCTCGCCACGCTCAGCACCGTCCTCAAGGACGGCGACACCGTCCAGCTCCTCATGGGCCAGGACCCCGCCTCCGAGCCCTCCCGCGAGTGGCTGGACCATGCCCACACCCCGGCCGCCCGCATCGCCATCCAGCGCTGGCTCGCGACACATCCGGGGGACGACGCCGACACCGGGGAGCCGAGCGGCACCCGCCCCGGACGGCAGGAGGCAGCCACTCCCGCACGCCCCACGGGTGCGCCGGCCGAATCCGCCGCCCCCGCGGACACCGCCCCCGCGTCCCGGCCGCGCGGCGCCGACGTCCTCGCGGACCTGCCAGGCGCCTCCGTACGGCTCGCCCGGTGCTGTACACCCGTACCGCCCGACGAGATCACCGGCTTCGCGGTCCGCGGGGGAGTGGTGACCGTGCACCGCGCGGAGTGCGCGGCGGTGGCGCCCATGAAGAGCCGGGGGCGTGCGGAGATCGGCGTGCGCTGGGGAGACACCGCCGAATGCCGGGTCACGCTGGTCGCTGAATCGTTCGGGCGCCCCCATCTGCTCGCCGATCTCACCGAGGCGATCGCCCTGGAGGGCGCGGAGATCGTCTCCGCCACGGTCGAACCGCCCAGCCAGCAGCGCGTGCGCCACACGTACACCCTCCAGCTCCCCGACGCGGCCCGTCTTCCCGGCCTGATGCGTGCCATGCGGGACGTGCCCGGGGTGTACGACGTGGGCCGGGCCCAGCACTGACGAGCCGTCGGCCCGCGCCGGCCCGGCGAGCTGAGCGACGGCTGTGCCCGGGCCCGCGGCAGGGCGACCGGAGACCTCGGCCCGGGTGCCCGGCATGCGGCAGGAAGGACCTCGCTCCCCAACCCGTTCGGGTGGGTCGGGTGCGCGGCTCCGCCGCAACGCCCGGAGGCACTGGTAGCGGTGGTCCATGCTGCTCACCCCTCGCCTTCGGTCCAAGCCCCGGATCACCCGGCACCGGAAGGCGGCCCTGCTCGCCTCCGCCGTCTCCGTCTGCCTCGTCGCCGCCGCGGCCCCGGCCGAACCCCTGGGCGTCGGCGACCGGCTCTACCCGTACCTGGGCAATCCCGGCTACGACGTTGCCTCGTACGACCTGAACCTCACCTACCCCGGCACCAACGACAAGCCGCTGCAGGCCGTCACCACCATCGACGCCTGGACCACCGCCGACCTCGACCGCGTGAACCTCGACTTCGCCCACGGCACCGTCCAGAGCGTCGAGGTCGACGGACGCCCCGCCGACTTCTCCACGGCCGGCGACGACCTGGTCGTCACCCCGGCCCACTCCCTGCACAGGGGCCTGTGGACCCGGATCACCGTGCGGCACACCAGCGACCCCGTCGCCGGCAAGAACCAGGAGGGCGGGTGGGTGCGCACCACCGACGGCCTGGCCATGGCCAACCAGGCCGACGCCGCGCACCTGGTCTTCCCCTGCAACGACCACCCCTCCGACAAGGCGATGTTCACCTTCCGCATCACCGCGCCGAACGGCTGGACCGCCGTCGCCAACGGCCTGCCCGCCGGAGCGGACCGGGTCGGGACCACCACCACCTGGACCTACCGCACCCAGCACCCCATGGCCACCGAACTCGCCCAGGTGTCCATCGGCCGCTCCGCCGTGGTGCGCCGCCAGGGACCGCACGGCCTGCCCGTCCGGGACGTCGTGCCCAGCGCCGACCGCAAGGCCCTCGAACCCTGGCTCGCCAAGACCCCCGGCCAGATCGCCTGGCTGGAGAACAAGGTCGGCACGTACCCCTTCGAGACGTACGGCGTGCTCATGGCACAGGCGTCCACCGGCTTCGAGCTGGAGACCCAGACCCTCTCGCTGTTCGAGAAGGAACTGTTCACCGAGCCCGCCTACCCCAAGTGGTACGTCGAGTCGGTCATGGTGCACGAGCTGTCCCACCAGTGGTTCGGCGACAGCGTCAGCCCCCGCACCTGGTCCGACGTCTGGCTGAACGAGGGCCATGCCACCTGGTACGAGGCGCTGTACTCCGAGGAGACCGCGAAGCGGCCCATGGTGGACCGCATGAAGGCCGCCTACGGCGCCTCCGACCGCTGGCGCCAGTCCGGCGGCCCGCCCGCGCTGCCCAAGGCGCCCGTGCCCGGCGAGAAGATCAGCATCTTCCGGCCCAACATCTACGACGGCGCCGCGCTCGTGCTGTACGCCCTGCGGCAGGAGATCGGCCGGCCCGCCTTCGAGCGGCTGGAACGGCTCTGGGTCCAGCAGCACCGGGACTCCACCGCCACCACCGCCGACTTCGTGCGGCTGGCCTCGGCCGTCGCCGGCCGCGACCTGGGCGGCTTCTTCCAGGCCTGGCTGTACGGCGAGAAGACCCCGCCCATGCCCGGCCACCCCGACTGGAAGAGCGCACCGCCCGACCAGGCCACCAAGGCGCACACCCGGCGATAACCCGGTGACGAGACGTGCCGTCCCGTGCGACCATCATTCGGTCGGCGCCGCACGGGACACGGGAATCTCCCGGGGTACCCGAGCGTTGGACACCACGAGCGGTCCAGGTACCTCCCGGACGCGCCGCAACGGCATTCCCATCGACGTAAGGATCCAATGACCTCCTCTTCTTCCCCTTCCCAGGACACCCAGCGCCTCGCGCACGCCTATCCCGAAGGTCTTCGGGCCGATGCCCTGATGGAAGAGGACGTCGCCTGGAGCCACGAGATCGACGGCGAGCGTGACGGCGAACAGTTCGACCGTTCCGAGCGCGCCGCCCTGCGCCGCGTGGTGGGACTGTCCACCGAGCTGGAGGACGTCACCGAGGTCGAGTACCGCCAGCTCCGCCTGGAGCGGGTCGTGCTCGTCGGCGTGTGGACCACCGGAACCGCCCAGGACGCCGACAACTCCCTCGCGGAGCTGGCCGCCCTCGCGGAGACGGCGGGCGCGCAGGTCCTCGACGGCGTCATCCAGCGCCGCGACAAGCCCGACGCGGCCACCTACATCGGCTCCGGCAAGGCCGCCGAACTGCGGGACGTCGTCATCGAGACGGGCGCGGACACCGTCATCTGCGACGGTGAGCTCAGCCCCGGCCAGCTGATCCAGCTGGAGGACGTGGTCAAGGTCAAGGTCATCGACCGCACGGCCCTGATCCTGGACATCTTCGCCCAGCACGCCAAGTCCCGAGAGGGCAAGGCGCAGGTCGCGCTCGCGCAGATGCAGTACATGCTGCCGCGGCTGCGAGGCTGGGGCCAGTCGCTGTCCCGGCAGATGGGTGGCGGTCGCGGCGGCCTCGCCACGCGTGGTCCCGGTGAGACCAAGATCGAGACCGACCGGCGCCGGATCCGCGAGAAGATGGCGAAGATGCGCCGGGAGATCGCGGAGATGAAGACCGGCCGCGAGATCAAGCGCCAGGAGCGCCGGCGGAACAAGGTGCCGTCCGTCGCCATCGCGGGCTACACCAACGCCGGCAAGTCCTCCCTGCTCAACCGGCTCACGGGCGCCGGCGTCCTGGTCGAGAACGCCCTGTTCGCGACCCTGGACCCGACCGTCCGCCGCGCGGAGACCCCGAGCGGCCGCCTGCACACGCTGGTGGACACCGTCGGCTTCGTCCGGCACCTGCCGCACCACCTGGTCGAGGCGTTCCGCTCCACCATGGAGGAGGTCGGCGACTCCGACCTGATCCTGCACGTGGTGGACGGCTCGCACCCCGCTCCGGAGGAGCAGCTCGCCGCCGTGCGCGAGGTGATCCGGGACGTCGGCGCCACCGACGTGCCCGAGATCGTCGTGATCAACAAGGCGGACGCGGCCGACCCGCTGGTCCTCCAGCGGCTGCTGCGCGTGGAGAAGCGCTCCATCGCCGTCTCGGCCCGCACCGGCCAGGGCATCGAGGAGCTGCTCGCCCTGATCGACCGCGACCTGCCCCGCCCCTCGGTCGAGGTCGAGGCACTCGTGCCGTACACCCACGGCAAGCTCGTCGCCCGCGCCCACACCGAGGGCGAGGTGCTCTCCGAGGAGCACACCGCGGAGGGCACCCTGCTCAAGGTCCGGGTGCACGAGGAACTGGCGGCGGACCTGGCGCCCTACGCGCCGGTCTCCGCGGCCTGACCCGGCACACCACGAAGGCCCGCCACCCCCTCGGGGCGGCGGGCCTTCGCGCTGTCACGGCGAGCGCGGCTACCGCCCGGCGAACTTCTTGCTGACCGAGTCGTACACGCCCTTGGCCACATCACCCAGCCGGGGACCGGCCAGCCAGCCCGAGCTGACCGGGCCGATGCTGGTGTTGGACACCAGCGCCGGCTTGCCGTCCGCGCCCGTCTCCACCCAGCCACCACCGGAGGAGCCACCGGTCATCGTGCAGCCGATCCGGTACATCGTCGGATCCGCCTTGTCGATCGACAGCCGGCCGGGCTTGTCCTGGCACTGGTACATCAGCTGACCGTCGAAGGGAGCCGCCGCCGGATACCCGGTCGCCGTGATGCTCTGCACCTTCGGCACGGCCGGCGCGTCGAAGTTCACCGGCAGCGCCCCGCCGACCGTCTCCTCCAGCGACTTGCCGTCACTGCCCTGCTCCGGCGTCACATGGATGACCGAGAAGTCGTACGAGGCTCCGTTGCCGCCCGTCTCGCCACCCTGGTCGATCCACTGCTGCGAGGTCTGCGCGGCGTCCGCCCACCAGACGCCGTACGGAGCGACCTCGGCCCGGCTGGCGCCCTCCAGCTGCGCGGCCGACTTGCCCGCGTTGTTGTACGACGGCACGAACGCGATGTTGCGGTACCAGCCGCCCTTCTTGCCGGCGTGCACACAGTGCCCCGCCGTCCAGATCATGTTGGACTTGCCCGGGTGGGCCGGGTCCTTCACGACCGTCGCCGAGCACACCATGGTGCCCTCGGGAGAGTCGAAGAACACCTTGCCCGAGGCGGCGGCACTGGTGTGGTACGGCGGCGCGACGGCCTGCGCCCTCACCGGCTGCGGCGTCGGGTCCGTGACGCCCTGGTCACCGGAGATGTCGTTGTCGTCGACGCCCTTGTCCGGGTCGTCGGCGTCCCGCATCCGGTCCGGGTCCCACAGACCCTTGATGATCGGGTTGATGAAGTCGTTGGCCTCGCGCAGCCAGTCGTCCCGGTTCCAGTTCTTCCAGGCGCCGTCTTTCCACTTGTCGACGTCGATCCCGTGCTCCTTGAGCCTCTCCTTGAGGTCGTCCGGGATCTTGATCTTTCCGTCGCCGGTGCTCGCCGCGGTCGCGGTGGCGGTCGGCTTGCCGTCGGCCTTGTCGTCGCCGTTGCAGGCGGTGGCGGTCAGCGCCAGCGCCGAGACGAGGGCGACCGCCGCCAGCGCGGGGGAGGTACGTCGGCTGCCCCTCCCTCGCCGAGCGGTGAACGGCGGCCGTATGGATCGCATGGTCTTGACTCCCCCTGGGGTGAAGGAACTCGGCGCTTCGGCCGTGCCACCGGCGGCGAACCCCCGGGGAGTTCACGCCGGTCCCACGGCCAACTGGGAACGGCATCACACACTATGCGCTCGCTGTGGGCGACTTCCGACGGATCGGCAACGGTTCGGCTACAAGCCGTCTGACCTGGCCAACCATTACTGGATCTTTCGACTTGACGCCTCCTCATCACCACGCCGTTCCGGAGGGCGGACCTGAAGTCCGGCGAAAATGACTTCGAATCAGGCCGTAACCCGTAGAGCGGTCGGCGGTTGTAGCGGTGGGGGGCCCGCTGCCCAAGTCCGGTCCCCGCCATCAACACGCCTCTGAACAGCGGGGAGGACAACGAGCTGTGTCCGTTACGGAGTCGGTGGCCGAAGGGCTGCCCGGACGAGCGCCGGCCGTGCACGAGGGGATCCTGCGGCGTCAGTCGGCGCGCGAATCCTCGGCGCGCACCTACGCCCGGGCGCTGCCCATCGTGCCGGTCAGGGCACGAGGACTCACCATCGAGGGCGCCGACGGCCGTCGTTACCTCGACTGCCTCTCCGGCGCCGGCACCCTCGCCCTCGGCCACAACCACCCCGTGGTCCTGGAAGCCGTCCGCAGGGTCCTCGACTCCGGCGCCCCCCTCTCCGTCCTCGACCTCGCGACCCCGGTGAAGGACGCCTTCATCACCGAGCTCTTCCGCACGCTGCCGCCCGGCCTCGCCGGACGCGCCCGCGTCCAGTTCTGCGGCCCGGCCGGCACGGACGCCGTCGAGGCCGCCCTGAAACTGGTCCGGGTCGCTACCGGCCGTACCGGAATCCTCGCCTTCACCGGCGCCTACCACGGCATGACCGCAGGCGCGCTGGCCGCCTCCGGCGGCGCCCCCGACGTCCAGGTGACCCGTCTGCCCTATCCGCAGGACTACCGCTGCCCCTTCGGTATCGGCGGCCCGCGCGGCGCCGAGACCGCCGCCCGATGGACCGAGTCCCTTCTCGACGACCCCAAGTCGGGCGTCCCGCTGCCCGCCGGGATGATCCTCGAACCCGTCCAGGGGGAGGGCGGGGTGATCCCCGCACCGGACGACTGGCTGCGCCGTATGCGCCGGGTCACCCAGGACCGGTCCATCCCGCTGATCGCCGACGAGGTCCAGACCGGAGTAGGCAGAACCGGCGCCTTCTGGGCCGTCGACCACAGCGGCGTCACCCCGGACGTCATGGTGCTGTCCAAGGCCATCGGCGGCAGCCTCCCCCTGGCCGTGATCGTCTACCGCGACGATCTCGACGTCTGGCAACCCGGAGCCCACGCGGGCACCTTCCGTGGCAACCAGCTCGCCATGGCCGCCGGCACCGCCACCCTCACCCACGTCCGCGAGAACGGCCTCGCCGCCCGGGCCGCCGACCTCGGCTCCCGCATGCTGACCCGGCTCCGCGACGACCTCGGTCACTTCGTGTGCGTGGGGGAGGTGCGGGGCCGAGGGCTGATGATCGGCGTCGAGCTCGTCGACCCGGAGGCGGACGGCTCCGCCCCGGACCCTGTGTCCGTGACCGCCGGCCCGTCCTCGGCACCGAGCGGGCCGGAGTCCACCCGCACCCCGCGCCCGGCAGCGCCGGCTCTCGCGGCGGCCGTACAACGGGAGTGCCTGCAACGGGGGTTGATCGTCGAACTCGGCGGCCGTCACTCCGCCGTGGTCCGGCTGCTCCCTCCGCTGACGATCAGCGACGAGCAGGCGGCAGCGGTCCTGGACCGCCTGTCCGACGCGGTGGCGGCGGTGGCCCGCGACCACACCCACCACGATCCACGTCACCGCCGAGACCACGGCCCGGCCCGGCGCACCGGCTGAGGACCGGGCACACCCCGTGGGCACGGGCCCCGCCCGCGGGGATTGTGCCTCCGCACACCCTCACCCCTCCAGGAACGTCCAGCCCGACACCGAAATCCCGTGACAACTCCGCTGCCATCCCGCTCACGCCCGCCCGCCGCCGGCCGACGCGGCCCCCGACTCCGCCGTGCCGGCGGTCACCTCTGCCGGGGACGCCGACCGAGCGGACGACAGGTATGGCCCGGCATCGGCACGTCCCCGCATCCCGAGGAGCCGTCATGACCGACACCCCCAACCCGGACGGCCGCTCCGGTGCTCCCGACGAGCAGGGAGACTCCGGCGCCCCGAACTCTCCCGTCCCGCTCGCCGAGTCGGTGCCCCAGCAGAAACGGCGGAGCGTGTCACCGACGCGAGTCACGGAACCCGGCACCGATCCGCTGGAGGATCCCGATCCCGTCACCGCCGCTCAAGCCGCCGCCGTGGAGAACCTTCTGCGGTGCTGGGTACGCGAGACCGACCTCGCCGCCCCCACGACCGGCACCCTCCTCGTTCCGCTGCCCGCCAGCGGCGTCTCCCTGACCGTCCCGGTCCGCTACTGGTCCCTCACCGGATGGCACCGATTCGGACCACCCCGACTCACCGGCGCACCGCCGACCGCCCCTCCCGTCGACGCCGTCACCCTCGCGGCGCTCCTCACCCGGGAGGCCTCGTGGACCTCGGACTCCACGCCCCCGGGTCCGAGCGCCTCCACGGCGGCGGCATCCTCGCCCGTGACGCTTCCCTCCGCGGTCGCGGTGGGCCGGCCCTCCCCGTCCGGCCCCTCCGCGGGGGGCCACGGAGACGGTGGCGACCTCGTGGCCAGGGTGGCCGACTCCCTCCACCGCACCGCGACCTTCCTCGGCGACCGGCGCGCACGCCCCGCCGACACCCCCGACCTCTTCCTCGACGCCGAGCAGGCCCTCCTCCTCGGACACCCCCTGCACCCGACCCCCAAGAGCCGGGAAGGCCTGACCGAGGCCGAAGCCCGCCGCTACTCACCCGAACTACGCGGCTCCTTCCCCCTGCACTGGATGGCCGTCGCCCCCTCTCTGCTCGCCACCGACTCGGCCTGGACCGAGCGCGGCCGTCCCGTCCGCGCCGGCCACCTCACGCGACGCCTCGCCGGCACCGCTCTGCCGCTGCCCGACGGCTACGCCGCCCTGCCCCTGCACCCGTGGCAGGCGCGCGAGGCACGGCACGACACACGCGTCGCGGCACTGCTCGACGCCGGACTGCTCCACGACCTCGGGCCCATCGGCCTCGCCTGGCACCCCACCTCCTCCGTGCGAACCGTCCACCGGACCGGGGCGTCCGCGATGCTCAAACTGTCGCTGGGCCTGCGCATCACCAACTCCCGGCGCGAGAACCTCCGCAAGGAGCTGCACCGCGGAGTCGAGGTGCACCGGCTGCTCCGCACGGGCCTGCTCAAGCAGTGGCAGGCCGTACACCCCGGCTTCGACATCGTCCGCGACCCGGCCTGGCTCGCCGTCGACGACCGGGACGGACGGCCCGTACCCGGACTCGACGCGCTGCTCAGGCACAACCCGTTCGCCCCGACCGACGACGTCGCCTGCGTGGCAGGACTCGTCTCGCCCCGGCCGCACCCCGAGCCGGACACCGACTCGCCGTCGCCTCACCCCGCCGGAACCATGCGGTCCCGGCTCGCCCTGCTCATGGCACGGCTTGCCGCACGCACCGGGCGCCCCGTCGCAGCCGTCGCGGCGGAGTGGTTCCTGCGCTACCTGGAACAAGTCGTCCGCCCCGTGCTCTGGCTGGACAGCGAGGCCGGCATCGCCCTCGAGGCCCACCAGCAGAACACCCTGGTCCTGCTGGACCGCGACGGGTGGCCCGCAGGCGGCCGCTACCGCGACAACCAGGGGTACTACTTCCGCGAGTCCCGGCGAGCCGAACTGGCCGCCCGGCTGCCCGGCATCGGCGAACACAGCGACACCTTCGTCCCGGACGAGGTCACCGACGAACGCTTCGTCTACTACCTCGCCGTCAACAACGTGCTGGGACTGATCGGCGCCTTCGGCTCACAGCATCTCGCCGACGAGCGTCTGCTGCTCGCGGCCTTCCGCCGCTTCCTCACCGACCTCCTCTCGGGCCCCGGCGCACCGCGCACCTCCCTGCCCGGCCTCCTGCTCGACTCACCTGTCCTGCGCTGCAAGGCCAACCTGCTCACCCGGCTGCACGGCCTCGACGAACTCGTCGGCCCGGTCGACACCCAGTCCGTCTACGTGACCATCGCCAACCCCCTCCAGTCCTGAGCCGCTGCCCACCGACGAACCGCCCCGCTTCCCGCACTTCCGAGGACCATGACCCACTCCATCTCCTGAGAGGAGCGCCCGTGCCTCCCACCGACGCGAACGCCGACCGGGGATCCGCCCCCGCCGACCCGGGCCGCACCGGCCCCCGAGCCGTATCCGCCCGCACCAGGGCCGCCGTGTTCAGCCGGTTCGCCGTCGAGGACGACGACGCGGACAGCGAGGACACCCTGGACCTGCACCTCCCATCCGAGTTCGTCGCTCTCTTCACCGCCGGAACGCCCGGCCTCCTCGACCGGCTCCACACCTGGGGGCCGGCCGACACCCCCGTCGGCTCCTTCCATCTGGTGCCCGTGCGCGTCGAACGCGACCTGCCGCTGATCCACGGCTGGATGAACGACCCGGCCGTCGCTCACTTCTGGGACCTGGCCGGACCCCGGAAGCGGATCGAGGACCACCTGCGGACCCAGCTCGACGGCGACGGACGCAGCGTGCCGTGTCTGGGCGCGCTGGACGGCACCCCGATGAGCTACTGGGAGATCTACCGGGCGGACCTGGATCCGCTGGCCCGCCGCTATCCGGCCCGACCGCACGACACCGGGATCCACCTCCTCGTCGGCAGCGCCGAGGACCGCGGGCGGGGGCTGGGGTCCACCCTGCTCAGGGCCGTGGCCGACCTCATCCTCGACCGGCGTCCCGCGTGCGCGCGTGTCGTGGCGGAACCCGATCTCCGCAACACCCCCTCCATCGCCGCGTTCCTGGGCGCCGGCTTCCGGTACGCGGCCGAGGTCGACCTGCCCGACAAACGGGCCGCCCTCATGGTCCGGGACCGGAATCTGCGCGGTGTGCTGTAGCGCCGTGTGATGACCCACGCACCTGCGGTGCAACGGCCCGCTCGCCCCTCCGTACGGTCCGCTCGTCCCGTTCCGCCAGTTCCCCTCGCTCGCCCCGTTCCCGCCGCCCCACCCGTCCCCTCCCAGGAGCCCGGCCGTGATCCCGCCCCCTCTCCTCACCGTGCTCGCCCGTTTGTCAGTGCCGGGCCGTAGGGTGGTCGGGCTATGACGAAGCCCTCACTCCCCGAACTCCTCCATGCCGCCGTCACCGCCGTCGGCGGCACGGAGCGCCCCGGCCAGGTGACCATGGCCGAAGCGGTCGCCGAGGTGATCGACGACGGATCCCATCTCCTGGTGCAGGCCGGCACCGGCACCGGTAAGTCGCTGGGCTACCTCGTGCCCGCGCTCGCGCACGGAGAAAGAGTGATCGTCGCGACCGCCACCCTCGCCCTGCAGCGCCAGCTGGTGGAGCGGGACCTGCCACGCACGGTCGACGCGCTCCACCCCCTGCTGCGCCGGCGCCCGGACTTCGCCATGCTCAAGGGCCGGTCGAACTACCTGTGCCTGCACCGCCTCCACGAGGGCATGCCGCAGGACGAGGAAGAGGGTCTCTTCGACCAGTTCGAGGCCGCCGCGCCCACCAGCAAGCTGGGCCAGGACCTGCTGCGGCTGCGGGACTGGGCGGACGAGACCGAGAGCGGTGACCGGGACGACCTCACCCCGGGCGTCTCGGACCGGGCCTGGGCCCAGGTGTCGGTGTCGTCGCGGGAGTGCCTCGGGGCGTCGAAGTGCGCGTACGGCGCCGAGTGCTTCGCTGAGATGGCCCGGGAGCGCGCCAAGCTCGCCGAGGTCGTGGTCACCAACCATGCCCTGCTCGCCATCGACGCCATCGAGGGCGCCCCGGTGCTGCCCCAGCACGAGGTGCTGATCGTCGACGAGGCGCACGAACTCGTCTCCCGGGTCACGGGCGTCGCCACGGGCGAACTCACCCCCGGTCAGGTCAACCGGGCCGTGCGCCGTGCCGCCAAGCTCGTCAACGAGAAGGCCGCCGACCAGCTCCAGACCGCCGCGGAGGGCTTCGAGCGGCTGATGGAACTGGCGCTGCCGGGCCGGCTCGAGGAGATCCCGGAGGATCTCGGCTATGCGCTGATGGCGTTGCGCGATGCCGCTCGTACGGTGATCTCCGCGATCGGTGCGACGCGCGACAAGTCGGTCCAGGACGAGGACGCGGTCCGCAAGCAGGCGCTGGCCTCGGTGGAGTCGGTGCACGACGTGGCGGAACGAGTCGTGAACGGCTCGGAGTGGGACGTCGTCTGGTACGAGCGCCACGACCGCTTCGGTGCCTCCCTGCGGGTCGCGCCCATGTCGGTCTCGGGGCTGCTGAGGGAGAAGCTGTTCGCCGACCGCAGCGTCGTCCTCACGTCGGCGACCCTGAAGCTGGGCGGTGACTTCAACGGCGTGGGCGCCTCCCTGGGGCTCGGCCCGGAGGGGACGGAGGGCGAGGACCTGCCGCAGTGGAAGGGCGTCGACGTCGGCTCGCCCTTTGACTACCGCAAGCAGGGCATCCTGTACGTCGCCAAGCATCTGGCGCGCCCCGCGCGAGACGGCGACCGCGGTGACATGCTCGACGAGCTGACCGAGCTGATCCAGGCGGCGGGCGGCCGCACTCTGGGGCTGTTCTCGTCCATGCGGGCCGCCCAGCTCGCGGCGGAGGAGCTGCGCTCCCGGATTCCCGAGTTCCCGATCCTGCTGCAGGGCGAGGAGACGCTCGGCGAGCTGATCAAGAACTTCGCGGCCGATCCGCAGACCTGTCTCTTCGGCACGCTGTCGTTGTGGCAGGGTGTCGACGTCCCGGGGCCCAGCTGCCAGCTGGTCGTCATGGACAAGATCCCGTTCCCGCGCCCCGACGACCCGCTGATGAGCGCGCGCCAGAAGGCGGTGGAGGACGCGGGGGGCAACGGCTTCATGGCGGTGGCCGCCACGCACGCGGCCCTGCTGATGGCCCAGGGCGCCGGCCGTCTCGTACGCGCGTCCGGGGATCGGGGTGTGGTCGCCGTACTGGATCAGCGCCTTGCCACCGCGCGGTACGGCAGCTATCTGAAGGCGTCACTGCCGGACTTCTGGTTCACCACGGACCGTAACCAGGTCCGCAAGTCGCTGTCCGCGATCGACGCGGCGGCGAAGGCGTCCGAAGCGGAGCAGATGGCGGCCCAGTGATCGAAAGGTGGCCTGACCGGAAGACGGTCTGGCCACCTCTCGCACGACCGCCCGGCAGTGCCCGAGTGCGCGGTGTGCCGAAAAACGTGGGCCCCGGAACCGGCGCAGGGGTTCCGGGGCCCGGTCAGGGAGCAGGCCGACAGGCCCGTCCGCCGCAGCGGTCACACACGCCGCAGCACGGCGACGACCTTGCCGAGGATGGTCGCGTCGTCGCCCGGGATCGGCTCGTAGGCCGCGTTGTGCGGGAGGAGCCAGACGTGGCCGTCCTCGCGCTTGAAGCGCTTCACGGTGGCCTCGCCGTCGAGCATGGCCGCGACGATGTCGCCGTTCTCGGCGACGGGCTGGCGGCGGACGGTGACCCAGTCGCCGTCGCAGATCGCGGCCTCGATCATGGAGTCGCCGACGACCTTGAGGACGAACAGCTCGCCGTCACCGACGAGCTGGCGGGGGAGGGGGAAGACGTCCTCGACGGACTCCTCCGCGAGGATGGGGCCACCGGCGGCGATACGGCCGACCAGGGGGACGTAGGACGCGGCGGGCTTGCCGGCGGTGTCCGTGGGCTGCACCGTCACGGCCTGGTCCGAGCCGCGCACCTCGTAGGCGCGCGGGCGGTGCGGGTCGCGGCGCAGGAAGCCCTTGCGCTCCAGTGCCATCAGCTGGTGTGCGACCGAGGACGTGCTGGAGAGCCCTACGGCCTGGCCGATCTCACGCATCGACGGCGGGTATCCCCGTCGCTGGACGGAGTCGCGGATGACCTCGATCACCCGGCGTTGCCGGTCGGTGAGTCCTGAGCTGTCGGCCCGGATGCCTGGAGGTCGTCCCGGCAGGGAGCGCTTGTGTCCCTCGGGATTCGTGGCTTCGTTCATCGCGTGTACCGGCTCGACTCGGCCCTGGGGGCGGTCCTGGGCAGTGATGGTGGCACTGTCTGCGGTGGTGGTCACGTCGGCCCCTCTCGATGGTCTCCCTGCTGGACAACGGTAGTTGCTTTCGAAAGGTTGCGCCAAACACACGTTCGAGTGAAAAAGTGAGGTTCACCTGACGCGATCACGTGCCTGGGTGTATGGCTAACGCGGTGCCCCACGGGTGGAAGCGCCCGTTGTTGTACTGTTCACCGCCGGGATTCCGGCCTCGTGAGCCGTGCCCCAGTCTGCCATCCGGAGCCTCGTCGACCGGGACCCGGGCCCGTTCTGTGCCGGAGTCCCACGCGTCCTCCGTGCGGCGCCCACGGTATCTCCGTAAGCACCACAGAGATACGGTGCTGCGTCCGCGTGTTCGGGTGAGTCGCGGGCGGGTACCCGCGTCCAGGGCCGGGCGCGTGCGCGTGGCCGGCCCGCCTTCCACGACACGCGAGTCTGCCTCTGTGTATGAGCCAAGCCCCACATCTAGTGGTTGGATGGCTACAGCAGCCCACAAGTTGTGGTCCCCCGGGTCTGAGAAGGCTCCGCGATCGCCTATGCTTAGGGCTGCTTCGCGGGGCCCATGGGGTCTGACGAGGCTTTTGAGTCTGCTGTGAGGAGGGTTGGAGATCATGCACTGCCCCTTCTGCAGGCACCCCGACAGCCGTGTGGTCGACAGTCGTACGACCGACGACGGCACGTCGATCCGCAGGCGCCGCCAGTGCCCCGACTGCTCCCGTCGTTTCACGACCGTGGAGACGTGCTCGCTCATGGTGGTGAAGCGGTCCGGAGTCACCGAGCCCTTCAGTCGTACCAAGGTCATCAACGGCGTGCGCAAGGCATGTCAGGGGCGGCCTGTCACCGAGGACGCACTCGCCCAGCTCGGCCAGCGGGTCGAGGAGGCGGTGCGGGCCACCGGAAGCGCCGAGCTGACCACCCACGACGTGGGTCTGGCCATACTCGGCCCGTTGCAGGAACTCGACCTCGTCGCATATCTGCGATTCGCCTCGGTCTATCGGGCGTTCGACTCGCTCGACGACTTCGAGGCCGCGATCGCGGAGCTGAGGGAGGCGACGCGGGACCCCGCCGCGGACGGCGACGCGCGGGCGGGGAGCCAGGAAGACGATCGCGGGCGCGGCGGGACGACTCAGGTCCCCGTGCCCGTCAACGCCGCCGACTGACCGGCGGGCCGGAAACCGGGAGGAGACCCGGGTTCCGGCCGGAAGGCGGCGACCCAAGACCTGTTGCGGGCGGCAGCTGAGGATGCCCGCGACACAAGACAGAACACCGTGCCACGGGAACAAACGGGGCACTTCAGGGCGTTTTTTGCCCGTATAGGGAGGCGGCATGACAGAGACGGCGAGCGGTCCGGCACGAGGTTCCCGAGCCAAGGGCACCAAGGCCACGAAGGGCCTGCGTATCGAGCGCATCCACACCACCCCCGGCGTGCACCCGTACGACGAGGTGGCCTGGGAGCGCCGTGACGTCGTCATGACCAACTGGCGCGACGGCTCGGTCAACTTCGAGCAGCGTGGCGTCGAGTTCCCCGACTTCTGGTCGGTGAACGCGGTCAACATCGTCACCAGCAAGTACTTCCGGGGCGCCGTGGGCACCCCGCAGCGCGAGGTCAGCCTCAGGCAGCTGATCGACCGCATCGTGAAGACGTACCGGAAGGCCGGCGAGGACTACAAGTACTTCGCGTCGCCCGCCGACGCCGAGATCTTCGAGCACGAGCTGGCGTACGCCCTCCTGCACCAGATCTTCAGCTTCAACAGCCCCGTCTGGTTCAACGTGGGCACCCCGCAGCCCCAGCAGGTCTCCGCCTGCTTCATCCTGTCCGTCGACGACTCCATGGAGTCGATCCTCGACTGGTACAAGGAAGAGGGCATGATCTTCAAGGGCGGCTCCGGCGCCGGCCTGAACCTCTCCCGCATCCGCTCCTCCAAGGAGTTGCTCTCCTCCGGCGGCAACGCCTCCGGCCCCGTCTCCTTCATGCGCGGCGCCGACGCCTCCGCCGGCACCATCAAGTCCGGTGGCGCCACCCGCCGTGCCGCCAAGATGGTCGTGCTCGACGTCGACCACCCCGACATCGAGGACTTCATCCAGACGAAGGTCAGCGAGGAGGAGAAGATCCGCGTCCTGCGCGACGCGGGCTTCGACATGGACCTGGGCGGCGACGACATCACGTCCGTCCAGTACCAGAACGCCAACAACTCGGTCCGCGTGAACGACGAGTTCATGACCGCGGTCGAGAAGGGCACCGACTTCGGCCTGCGCGCCCGCATGACCGGTGAGGTCATCGAGGAGGTCGACGCCAAGGCGCTCTTCCGCAAGATCGCCGAGGCCGCGTGGGCCTGCGCCGACCCGGGCATCCAGTACGACGACACCATCAACAACTGGCACACCTGCCCCGAGTCCGGCCGGATCACCGCGTCGAACCCGTGCAGCGAGTACATGCACCTGGACAACACGTCCTGCAACCTGGCCTCGCTGAACCTGATGAAGTTCCTGAAGGACGACGGCAAGGGCAGCCAGTCCTTCGAGACCGAGCGTTTCCAGAAGGTCGTCGAGCTGGTCATCACCGCGATGGACATCTCGATCTGCTTCGCGGACTTCCCGACCCAGAAGATCGGTGAGAACACGCGCGCGTTCCGCCAGCTCGGCATCGGCTACGCCAACCTCGGCGCCCTGCTGATGGCGACCGGCCACGCGTACGACTCCGACGGCGGCCGTACCCTCGCCGGCGCCATCACCTCCCTGATGACGGGTACGGCCTACCGCCGCTCCGCCGAACTGGCCTCGGTCGTCGGCCCGTACGACGGCTACGCCCGCAACGCCGACGCCCACAAGCGCGTCATGAAGCAGCACTCCGACGCCAACGGCACGGCCGTCCGCATGGACGACCTGGACACCCCGGTGTGGGCCGCCGCCACGGAGGCCTGGCAGGACGTACTGCGGCTCGGTGAGAAGAACGGTTTCCGTAACTCCCAGGCGTCCGTGCTCGCCCCGACCGGCACCATCGGTCTCGCGATGTCCTGCGACACCACCGGTGTCGAGCCCGACCTCGCCCTGGTGAAGTTCAAGAAGCTCGTCGGCGGCGGCTCGATGCAGATCGTCAACGGCACCGTCCCGCAGGCCCTGCGCCGCCTGGGCTACCAGGAGGAGCAGATCGAGGCGATCGTCGCCCACATCGCCGAGCACGGCAATGTGATCGACGCCCCCGGTCTCAAGCCGGCGCACTACGAGGTGTTCGACTGCGCCATGGGCGAGCGCGCCATCTCCCCGATGGGCCACGTCCGCATGATGGCCGCGATCCAGCCGTGGATCTCCGGTGCCATCTCCAAGACGGTCAACATGCCGGAGACGGCGACCGTCGAGGAGGTCGAGGAGATCTACTACGAGGCCTGGAAGCTCGGCGTCAAGGCGCTCGCGATCTACCGCGACAACTGCAAGGTCGGCCAGCCGCTCTCCGCCAAGAAGAAGGAGGACGAGAAGGCCGAGATCACCGAAAAGGCCGAGGACACGATCCGTGCCGCGGTCGAGAAGGTGGTCGAGTACCGCCCGGTCCGCAAGCGCCTCCCGAAGGGCCGCCCCGGTATCACCACGTCCTTCACGGTCGGCGGTGCCGAGGGCTACATGACCGCCAACTCCTACCCGGACGACGGACTCGGCGAGGTCTTCCTGAAGATGTCCAAGCAGGGCTCCACCCTGGCGGGCATGATGGACGCCTTCTCCATCGCCGTCTCGGTCGGTCTGCAGTACGGCGTGCCGCTGGAGACGTACGTCTCGAAGTTCACCAACATGCGCTTCGAGCCGGCCGGCATGACGGACGACCCGGACGTGCGGATGGCGCAGTCGATCGTCGACTACATCTTCCGCCGCCTGGCGCTGGACTTCCTGCCCTTCGAGACCCGTTCCGCGCTCGGCATCCACTCCGCCGAGGAGCGCCAGCGGCACCTGGAGACCGGCTCCTACGAGCCGGCCGACGACGAGGTCGACGTCGAGGGCCTGGCCCAGTCGGCGCCGCGCACCCAGGAGCTGAAGGCGGTCGCCGCGCCGAAGGCCGAGGCCGAGGTGGCCAAGCCCGCTCCGAAGCAGGCGCACACCAGCGCCGAGCTGGTGGAGATGCAGCTGGGCATCCAGGCGGACGCTCCGCTCTGCTTCTCCTGCGGCACGAAGATGCAGCGGGCCGGTTCCTGCTACATCTGCGAGGGCTGCGGCTCGACCAGCGGCTGCAGCTGACGACTGACGGACCTCCGTAGGGGGTCCTGCAGTATGGGGCGCCGGCACGTGCCGGCGCCCCATACTTATGTGCGGGTGCGTGCTGGGCGGTCCTCAGGAACGGTGTGCCCTGCCCATGACCTGGATGAAGCCCGCGGGGTCCTCGTCGAAGCCGTGGACCCCGCCGTGGAACGTCCACTCGCCCGAGCCGTCCCGGACGAACTCGGCGATCACCGCCGCCGTGGCATCCGGGACCGAGCCGAAGTCGTCCTCGGCGAGGACGGTGTAGCCCTCGCGGATCCGCATGGCCGGCCCCAGGACGTCGGTGAACGTCCGGTGCGCGAGCTGCTGCTGGATGACGACGCCGACCACCACGCGCGCGTAGCGGTCGGCGAGACGGTCGAGTTCGAGCGTCATGGCCTCGTCCCAGCCGAAGCCCTTGCCGTCCTTGCTGTCCCGGTCGAGGTAGATGGTGCCGTCCGGCGAGCGGCTGTCGAAGTGCACCAGATAGGCCGGAAAGCCGTACGCGTCGCCCGACTCGAAGGTCCCGGCGACGATGTCGAGATCGGTGGGCGGCTGACCCGTCGGACTGGGGTCCCACTTGAGCGCGACCTCGATCTTGCGGATTCCCTTGCTGAAGCCGGTCACCGGGCGTTCCTTCCCCCCTGAAGATCTTCTTCTCCCAACTCCCGCGGAGTCAGGGCATCTTGTCCATCGTGCCATGCGCGCGGGAGCGTATGCGCGGGCGATCTCGGCCGGAGCGTGACCGGCGCCACGTCCGCTGGCCTTACGATGGCGCGGTGCTGGTCAAGTGGATTCGCTGCACCGTGGTGGACCGCCGCGGCTTCGAGCGCGGGCAGCGGAAATGGGCGGGGCTTCTGGGGGAGCCGGGTTTTCGGGGACAGGGCGGAGGCTGGAGCCGGCAGCGGCAGGGTGTGGCGCACATCTTCGCCTTCTGGGAAAGCCGTGCCTTCTACGACTCCTTCATGGCCCGCTCCCACGACCGCCTGGCGTCCGCCCAGTCCGGCTCGTTCACGGATCCGCAGGTCAAGCTGTTCGAGTACCGCTTCGACGTGAAGACGGGCTTCGAGCCGCGGTTCACCGACGCCGATCTGATCCGGGTGGCCCTGTGCCGGGTGAACGAAGAGCGGGTCGAGCACTTCACGCTCATGCAGGAGAAGGTCTGGAATCCCGCGATGGCCGGTTCGCCGGGCATGATCCGCGGCATGTTCGCCGAGGCGCCCGCACAGGAGTTCATGATCCTGTCGATGTGGCGGTCGGCGGCCGAGCACGGCAAGTACCGCACCGAGCGGGTGGAGCGCCTGGCCCTGCGTGCCCAGACGGAGGCGGACATAGCGGCGCTGTCGGGTGACATCGTGGAGCTGGAACCGTCCTGGACGGTCTGAGTGCGAGGGGAGAAGGTCCGGAAAACAAATGCACTGTCCGGGTCGCCTCAGCACTCCCCGGCGACGGCCTCGGACGAGAAAACATGTGATCTGCGCCGTACGGGGCCGGTACGAGTGCATGACTCCCTCCCACTCGATCTAGGGTTTTGGCATGGCACGACCACGGCGCATCGTCCTTGTCCGGCACGGCGAGTCAACCGGCAACATTGACGACTCCGTGTACGAACGCGAACCCGACCACGCGCTCGCGCTGACCGAGCGCGGCCGGCGACAGGCCGAGGAGACCGGAAAGGCGCTCCGGGAGGTCTTCGGCCAGGAGCGCGTGAGCGTGTACGTCTCTCCGTACCGCCGTACGCACGACACGCTCGGTGCCTTCCACCTCGACCCCGACCGCATACGGGTGCGTGAGGAGCCCAGGCTGCGCGAGCAGGACTGGGGCAACTGGCAGGACCGCGACGACGTACGCCTCCAGAAGGCCTACCGCGACGCCTACGGCCACTTCTTCTTCCGGTTCCCGCAGGGGGAGTCCGGCGCCGACGTGTACGACCGGGTCGGCGGCTTCCTGGAGAGCCTCTTCCGCAGCTTCGAGGACCCGGACCATCCGCCCAACGTGCTCCTGGTGACCCACGGGCTCGCGATGCGGCTGTTCTGCATGCGCTGGTTCCACTGGACGGTGGCGGAATTCGAGTCCCTGTCGAATCCCGGGAACGCCGAGATGCGGATGCTCGTTCTCGGGGAGGACGGCAGGTACACACTCGACAGGCCCTTCGAGCGCTGGCGGGAGCCGGTGCCGTACTGGGTCACCGGATAGAGTGGCAGTGCGATGACCGCTGACTCCTCTTCCCTCGGGCGCCTCGAGCGCGCTCTGGCGAGCCTGCGCGGACTGGCCGTGGGGGACGCCCTGGGCTCCCAGTACTTTGTCCCGGCGAACTACCCCCTGCTGAAGCGCCGCGAGCTGCCTGCGGGCCCCTGGCAGTGGACGGACGACACGGAGATGGCCTGCTCCGTGGTCGCCGTCCTCGCCGCCCACCAGCGCGTCGACCAGGACGCGCTGGCCCGCTCCTTCGCCGAGCACCACGACTTCGACCGGGGATACGGCCCTGCCGTCAACCGGCTGCTGCGCCTCGTCCGGGAGGGCGAGGACTGGCGTGAGCTGGCCGCCGCGCTGTTCAACGGACAGGGGTCCTGGGGCAACGGTGCGGCGATGCGCATCGCCCCGCTGGGCGCCTGGTACGCGGACGATCCGGAGCAGGCGACCCACCAGGCCGAGATCTCGGCCTACCCCACGCACCAGCACCGGGAGGCCGTGGTCGGCGCCATGGCCGTCGCCGCGGCCGCCGCGCTGGCCGGCTCGCCGGACGGGCCGCCCACGCCCGACGCGCTGCTCGACGGTGTCATCGCTCTGGTGCCCAAGAGCGCGGTCGGTCAGGGCCTCCGCCGTGCTCGGGACATGCTCGACTACGCCGACGCGGGTACGGTCGCGGCGGTCCTGGGGTGCGGCCGGCGCACCACCGCCCACGACACGGTGCCCTTCGCTCTCTGGTCCGCCGCGCGGAGCCTCGGTGACTTCGAGAAGGCGTTCTGGACGACCGCCCAGGTGGGCGGGGACGTGGACACCACCTGCGCGATCATGGGCGGGGTGCTCGCCTCCGGGAAGGCGGGGACGCCGCCCACGGAGTGGGTGGAGCGGACCGAGGCGCTGCCGGACTGGGTGCCTGCGGGGTTCTGACGCTTCCTGCGCCGGATCGCCTGTCCGGGGGCCGGGCCGGGCCGGGCCGAGGACGGGGGCACGGCTGACTCGGCTGCCCTGTCGTGCGGTGTGAACTCTCCGTGCTCGACGGGAACTCTCTGTCACTGTCGCCCGTTCTTCCGGTACACGCCGCATGTCCGGTCGTCCGGTGTCGATGTGGCGAGGCGACGGGTGCGGTGCGGCGAGGACCGGAGGGGGTGTGCGATGGCTTGCGGCGAGTGGTCGAGGCTGGTCCTGCTCCCCATGCCGGCAGTGGCTCTGCTGTGGTCGTGGTTCGTCGCGGTGCGGCCGGCCGGACCGCCGTGCGTGCCGGCTGTTCGTCGGCGGCTGTCCGTCCGGCCGCGTGCGGCGGGGGGTGGGTCAGCCGATCCCCGGGCCCGCGACGCCGGCGAGGGAGTCGAGATCGCTCTTACGGACCTTGATCACCAGCCAGGCCGTGAGGAACGCCAGCACGGCCATCGCCGCGGCCGGGACGAAGGCGGTCGATATGCCGTGGGCGAGGACCTCGTGGCCCCAGGGTGCGGGCAACTGGTGCGTCCTGGCGAACTGCGCCTGCTGCTCGGGCGAGCCCTCGGTGAGGAACCGGGGCACCTGCTTCTTCGTCTCGTCCTTGGCGGCCGAGCCGAAGACGGTCGTCAGGATCGACAGTCCGAGCGAACCACCCACCTGCTGCATGGCGTTGAGCAGCCCGGAGGCCGCGCCCGCTTCGTGCTGGGCGACACCGGAGACCGCGGTCACGGTGACCGTCACGAAGATCAGGCCCATGCCGAAACCGAAGACGAGCATCGGGCCCAGCACGCCGTCGAGGTAGGAGCTGTCGGGCCGGATGAAGGACTGCCAGACCAGCCCGACCGTCACGAGCGCCGAGCCGGCCATCATGAACGGCTTCGGGCCGAGTGCCGGCAGGAAACGCTGGGAGAGGCCCGCGCCGACGGCGATCGCCACCGTCACGGGGAGGAAGGCCAGCCCGGCCTTGATGGCGCTGTAACCCAGCACGTTCTGCACGAACAGCACGATGTAGAAGAACATGCCGAACATCGCCGCAGCCAGGCTCAGCATGATCACGTACGTGCCCCAGCGGTTGCGGTCGGTGAACATCCTGAGCGGAGTGATCGGCTCTTTCGCCCGCATCTCGGTGAAGACGAAGGCGAACAGCAGCAGCACGGCGACGCCGAACGAACCGAGCGTGAGATCGTCCCGCCAGCCTTCCTCGGCGGCGCGGATGAAGCCGTAGACGAGCAGCGCCATGCCTGCCGTCGAGGTCAGCGCTCCCGTGATGTCGAAGCGTCCCGGGTGCCGTTCGGACTCGTTGATGTACAGCGGTGCGAGCGACGCGATGAGCACGCCGATGGGCACGTTGACGAAGAGCACCCACCGCCAGTCGAGCCAGTCGGTGAGCATTCCGCCCGCGAGCAGACCGATGGCCCCGCCGCCCGCGGACACGGCCGCGAAGACGCCGAAGGCCCTGTTGCGTTCGGGGCCTTCGGGGAAGGTGGTGGTGATCAGCGCGAGAGAGGTGGGCGACGCGATCGCGCCCCCCACGCCCTGCAGGGCTCGTGCGGCCAGCAACTGCCAGGGTTCCTGGGCCAGGCCGCCCAGCAGCGAGGCGAACGTGAACAGCAGGATGCCGGTCATGAACACCCGGCGTCGGCCGAGGATGTCACCGGCTCGCGCACCGAGCAGCAGCAGACCGCCGAAGGTGAGCGTGTAGGCGCTGACCACCCAAGTGAGGTCGGTCGTGCTGAACTTGAGCGCGGCTTGAATGTGCGGGAGCGCGATGTTCACAATCGTCGCGTCGAGTACCACCATGAGTTGGCAGGCCGCGATGACGGTGAGTGCGATGCCGGGATGACCCTCCCGGCGGGCCACGCCCGGTTTCTGGTCCTTGAGCAGCTGAGAGGTCGTCACTATGGGTCCCCCATACAGGCTTTAGTGAACGCTCGCGTGCACTACGGCGTCCACGGTAGTGAGTCCCCGCTAGTGAACGCAAGCGTTCACTTAAGTTCGTGCGCCCCGTATCGCGTCCCCCTCTGCTGCCGCGCGGCGCCCGATCCGATCCCCGTAACCCCCCGCTCCCCATGCATGCTGGAGAAACACAGATGGTTACCTCGCGCCGGGCGGCCGAACCCGCCAGGGCGTCTTCACCTCGCAGGCGCGGCGCGGTACTGGAGCGCGCGATCCTGGACGCCGCCCTGGAGCAGCTCGGCGAGGTCGGCTGGAAGGGTCTGACCATGGAGGGCGTCGCGGCCGGCGCCCAGACCGGCAAGGCGGCCGTCTACCGCCGGTGGCCCTCCAAGGAGGACCTCGTCGCGGACGCCCTGCAGAGCGGCCTGCCTCGGGTCGAGGCGGCCCCGGACCTCGGCAGTGTCCGCGAAGACCTCCTCACCCTGTGCCTCCAGGTGCGGCGGGTCATGTTCTCGGCTCCCGGCGCAGCGCTGCGCGCGGTCATTCACGAGTGCGATCAAATGCAGGCGGAGCGCTTTCAGGACGTGATCGTCGGAGGCGTGGTGGAGCCTACCGTCAAGCTGCTCCGCGAAGTCGTCGTCCGCGGAATAGAGCGAGGAGAGGTGCGTCCGGACGCGGCCAACGGCTATGTCTTCGACGCCATCCCGGCCATGATGATGTACCGATCCAAGGTGTGCGCGAGCGAATGGAGCGACCAGGAGCTCGAGGAGATGATCGACCAGCTGATGCTCCCGCTGCTGCGTCCTCACGGGTGCTGACCGGCCTCACCGACGATCTTGGCCGATATCGGCAGACCGGGGTGTCGCGGGCCGATCCCGGCGGCGTACGCTAAGGGCGCCATGCCGTACGAACCGCCTACCCACACCGTCGAGCGCTCCCTGCGCGCCACGACCGGAGCGAAGGTCATCGCCGGTGTTGACGAGGTGGGGCGCGGTGCCTGGGCCGGCCCTGTCACCGTCTGCGCCGCGATCACCGGACTGCGCCGGGCTCCCGACGGCCTGACCGACTCCAAGCTCCTGACGGTCCGGCGCCGTACGGAACTGGCCGAGATACTGCGGACGTGGGTGACCGCCTATGCCCTCGGGCATGCTTCCCACGACGAGATCGACAGCCTGGGGATGACCGCCGCGCTGCGACTTGCGGCGGTCCGCGCCCTGGACGCCCTGCCGGTTCGTCCTGACGCCGTGATCCTCGACGGAAAGCACGATTACCTCGGTGCTCCCTGGCAGGTCCGCACGGTGATCAAGGGCGACCGGTCGTGCGTGGCCGTCGCGGCGGCGTCGGTGATCGCGAAGGTTCAGCGCGACAAAATGATGGCCGAACTGGGTATCGACCATGCAGACTTCGGATTTGCGGACAACGCCGGGTATCCGTCGCCCGTGCACAAGGCCGCACTCGAGGAGCGGGGGCCCACCCCGTACCACCGCTTGTCATGGGCGTATCTTGATGCGCTGCCCCAGTGGCGGCACCTCAAGAAGGCCCGTAGCTGGGCGGATGGAAGCGTTCCGGAAATCGAGGGCCAGCTCGGCTTCGATTTCTGACGCTTCCGCTCGCACTGATGTGCCCCCCGGTCGTCCGTGCCGCACCAACGTTTGATAAATATCAGCTCATGCCTCTCATTCCCGAGGAGCCTCAGATTCACGAGAGTGCCCAGGGTCCCCGCGTCGCTCCGGCCAGTGGCCGTACCGCGCCGACCCCTCGCCCCGTACCCGGCCCCCGCCCCGCGGCGCCGCCCCGCCCCGGTCGTCCCGGCCCCCTGCGGCCCGCGACGCCGGCGCAGCGCACGCCGCGTGACGTGGCGGCTCCGGTCAAGCCGAGCCCGTCCGGCCCGGCCGCTACCGCCGCCCCCGCGGCGACCCCCCAGATCCAGCTGATCCCAGCTTCCGCGGAGGGCGCGCTCGACGCGGCCGAAGAAGCGGTGGACCTTCTCCTGGACTCGGGCCGTGCCCCCGGCGACGTGCTCGTGATCACCACGGGTGCCCGGCACCCGTGGGCCGATCACGAGCTGTCCTTCGGCGAAACCTCCTACTGGGCGCAGCACGACGCCGGTGATGACGTCTTCTACACGGACGCCACCATCGCCTCCCGTGCCGCGACCCGCCCCGTGGTCGTCGTGGCTGTCAACGGGGGCCCCGCTGACGCCGCTGCCATCGCCCTTCCGTTGGCCCACTCCCGGGCCGGTGCGCTGTTGATCGTCTGCGGCGACCCGCAGCAGATCAACTCGGTGCTGGGCGCCGGCGTCTGAGCCGCGTCCGGTACCCCGGGGCACCGGGGTGGCGTAGGGAGCCGCGTCGTCGGTATCCGCACGGTGCGGCTTTTGGCGTGCCCTGATGGCGGGCGGCCGCCCCGGTCGGGGCGGCTCTCCGGCAGCTCAGGGTGGGGCAGCGGGATCGGGCTGATCGGCCCGACCGGCCGCGCCACCGTCCGCCGGGGCCGTGACGCGCACACGGCGGTCCATGCAAGCCGACGGCATCGGCCAGTGGTGCGCGGCCGGTGGGCGCGTTCAGCCGACCTGAAGACGATCTCCAAGACGTTGGATGCTGATGCTGAACGGACCCTGTCGCCCGGGACTCGTCGGAGTCGTCGTAGCAACTGCCCTCTTGCGTGAGCTGCAAGCCCTGCGCGGTCGGCGGGCGCTGACAGTTCTGCGGATGTCCCGCCCCGAAGCCCGACGGCTCAGCGGGCCGCGGCGCGGCGCAGGACCTCCGAGACCGGACCGCCGGTACGTGGCGCGAGCGGCGGGACCTCCGACATGGCGAAGGGCTCCGGTGCGGAGTGGGCGTTGGGCCGGCGTCCGCCGCGTCCTTCGCCGAGCACCTGCCAGCCGTCCTGTGTCAGGGTGATGTACGCCCCGCAGCGCAGCCCGTGCAGCGTGCAGGCGTCGCGCAGCCCCCACATCCAGGCGCCGTCCTCCTCGGTCCAACGCGCGTCGCCGTCACGGCAGTAGAGCAGTACGGCCGTGCGCACGGGTGAGCGGCGCCGCAGGTCGTGCGGAATGACCCGGCGCAGCTGGGACAGGAGCGCGTTGCGGAACATCCAGCCGTCGGCGGGCGCCGGGCGGCGTATGAACGAGGCGCTGGCGCACAGCCGTTCGTCCGGATCGAGTACGGCCACGATCGCCGTGCCCGGCTTCGGGTGATGGCGGGCGTGCAGCCCACTGACGACCTCACGGGGGTTGCGCAGCAGCGGGATCCCGGCGGCAGCCCACTCGGCGAGCTCGAGCAGGCGACTGGCGGAAGCAGCAGATGCGGACGTCGACAACGAGGCCGCCGAGGACGAGGCGAATCCGAAGGTCACGTTCCTCCCTTCGGCTACGCGCCCATACTGCGGGCGAGGTCGGATTCGGGGGAGCGCGCACCGCAGCGAAGCCCAACCGGAGCACGGGGGAGCCGTGCGGGAGCGGATCTCAATTCTTCCTGTCGAACTGGGATGCGGCAACGAGCAATTGGCGCCACCGCCTGTTATCGGGCGGTGCGGGGTTTATATCCCTACCCACAGCGTCGGCCCATGACGCCTGGGGCCTCCGGCCTGATCACGCTCGGCTGCCGTCGGTGGCCGGGCCGTCACCCTTGGACTGCTAGGACCAGCGGCAACACTCCTGTCGCGCCCGACCTTCTGAGCAGGCGTGCCGCGACCGCGAGGGTCCATCCCGTCTCCGTGAAGTCGTCGACCAGGAGGACGGGACCCGGAGCGTCGGCGAGCGCCGACGCCAGAGACGGCGGAACCGTCAGCGCACCGTCGAGAGCCTTGAGCCGCTGAGCGCTGTTGCTGCGCGGCATCCGCGGCGCGTCTCCGAGGTACTCGATGGAACCGAGCAGGGGAAGACGGCCGATCTCGGCGATGCGGGAGCCAAGGGAGTGGACCAGCTGCGGCCGGGTGCGCGAGGCGATGGTGACCACACCTGCCGGACGGGTCTGTGCCTCGGGTGCCCCCGGCGCCCAGCCGCCGGGCCCTCTGGCCCAGTCGGCGAGCACGTCGACCACGGCTCGCGCCACATCGTCCGGGACCGGTGCGTCCGGCGTCCGGGGAGCGAAGAGGGGACGCAGCCTGTTGCCCCACCCGATGTCCGACAATCGCCCCAGAGCCCGTCCCGGGGATGCCTGCTCACCTGCTGGGATACGCCCCTTGAGGGAGATACCCACGGCCGACAGACCGGTCGGCCACATACGGCGAGGCTCCACCTCGACCCCGGCACGGCCCAGATCGCTCCGCGCGGCGTCGAGCGCGGCCGTGGACATGTCCGCGGTGAAGCGCGGTCCCGCGCAGTTGTCGCAACGGCCGCACGGCTTGGCACCCTCGTCGTCCAACTGCCGCTGCAGGAACTCCATCCGGCACTCGTCGGTGGACGCGTACGAACGCATCGCCTGCTGCTCGGCCGTACGCTGACGGGCGACCCAGTCGTAGCGCTCGGCGTCGTACGACCACGGCTGCCCCGTCGCGACCCAGCCGCCCTTGACCCGATGCACCGCGCCGTCCACGTCGAGGACCTTCAGCATGGTCTCCAGCCGGGAGCGGCGCAGCTCCACCAGGGGCTCGAGCGCCGGCAGCGACAGTGGCCTGTCCGCCTGCGAGAGGACGTCGAGCGTGCGGCGGACGAGATCCTCGGAGGGAAACGCCAGGGAGGCGAAGTACTCCCAGATCGCCTCGTCCTCCCTGCCCGGCAGCAGCAGCACCTCGGCGTGTTCGACGCCACGGCCGGCCCGCCCCACCTGCTGGTAGTAGGCGATGGGGGAGGAGGGCGACCCCAGGTGGATCACGAAGCCGAGGTCGGGTTTGTCGAAACCCATGCCGAGCGCGGAGGTGGCGACCAACGCCTTGACCCGGTTGGCGATCAGATCGTCCTCGGCCTGCTGCCGTTCGGCGTTCTCCGTCTTGCCCGTGTACGACGCCACGACGTGCCCGCGCTGTCGCAGGAAGGCCGTGACCTCCTCGGCGGCGGCGACGGTGAGGGTGTAGACGATCCCGGACCCCGGCAGGTCGTCGAGATGGTCGGCCAGCCATGCCATGCGGTGCGCGGCGTCCGGCAGCCGCAGCACGCCGAGGCTGAGGCTCTCCCGGTTCAGCGGTCCGCGCAGCACCAGGGCGTCCGACGTGCCACCCGTGCCCAGCTGCTCGGCGACGTCCGCCGTGACCCGTGCGTTCGCCGTGGCCGTGGTGGCGAGTACGGGGACGCCGGGCGGGAGGTCACCGAGCATGGTGCGCAGCCGTCGGTAGTCGGGACGGAAGTCGTGGCCCCAGTCGGAGATGCAGTGGGCCTCGTCGACGACGAGCAGGCCGGTCGCGGCAGACAGCTTCGGCAGGACCTGGTCGCGGAAGTCGGGATTGTTGAGGCGCTCGGGACTCACGAGCAGGACGTCCACCTCGCCCGCGGCGATCTCGCCCTGGACGGCTTCCCATTCCTCGGTGTTGGCGGAGTTGATGGTCCGGGCGTGAATGCCGGCCCGGGCCGCGGCCTCCACCTGGTTGCGCATCAGTGCGAGCAGCGGCGACACGATCACCGTGGGCCCGCTTCCTTGCGCCCGCAGCAGAGAGGTCGCCACGAAGTACACGGCGGACTTGCCCCATCCCGTGCGCTGCACGACCAGGGCCCGGCGGCGGTCGGCGACCAGTGCCTCGATCGCCCGCCACTGGTCCTCGCGCAGCCGGGCCGCGCCCGTGTCGTCCCCGACGAGCCGGGCGAGGACGGTGTCGGCCTGCGCCCGGAGGTCCGTGTTGCTCGTGTGCTCCATGCGTTCCATACAACAGGACGGGACCGACAAGCGGGCGGCCGCGGCCCGTGACTGTGGACGACGCCGATCACCTTGTCGTGTCCCTGATTCGACTTATCCACAGGTCAAACCGGAATATCCATTTCCGCGGGATCGTCTGCGCATGGCGAATCACAGCGAAACGACCGGACCCTTCGACGACAGCGACATCCCGGGGCGCGAACCCTCGGCGGCAGCGTCCGCGCACGAGACGCAGGTGACCCTGCGTACCCCGGCGGAGCTGGCCGACGCACTGCCCTACCTGCTCGGCTACCGCCCCGAGGACAGCATGGTGCTGGTGGCCCTCCACGACCGCGAGGGGCGGGGCAGGTTCGGCGGCCGGGCCCGGCTGGGCATCCCGGCCGGCGAGGAGGACTGGCAGGCGGCCGCCCGACAACTCGCCCGCGGCCTCGTCGTCGGCAGCGAGCGACGCGGAGCCCGGCCCGAGCAGATGGTGGCCTACGTCTGTCAGGAACCGGCTCCCGGTGAATCCGGCCTGGACGTCAAACGGCGGCTCGAAGGGCTGGCCCATCGGCTGCGCACCGAGTGCGGAGACCTCGATGTGCCGGTCATCGAAGCGCTGTGCATCTCCGGCGGGCGCTTCTGGAGCTACTGCTGTCCGACCAAGGGCTGCTGCCCCGAGGACGGCTCGCCGATGGGCCTCCCCGGCACCTCCGTACTCGCCGCCGCGGCCACCTACGCCGGCATCCAGGTCCGCGGCACCTTGAGGGAACTGCGGGCGAGGCTCCAGCCCTGGGAGACCACGGCCGCCCTGGAGCAGGAGATCGCTCTCGACGCGGCCGGCATGTCCCTGGTGCCTCGCATTCTGGACGAGGCGAGCCGTGCGGCCGTCGCCGACGAGACCCTCGCCCTCGCCGAGCGGATCATCCGCCGCTTCGCCGCCGCGGCGCCCGTCACCGGCGCGCATCCGGCCGACCTGCGCGACGACGACCTGGTCGGACACGACGAGGCGGCAACGCTCATCCTCGGGCTCCAGGACCGGACGACACGCGATCGGGCGGCCGCATGGATGGAGGGCGACGAGGCCGGGCCGGCTCTCCGGCTCTGGCGTACCCTGGCCCGCCGCTGCGTCGGCCCCTATGGCGAGCACGCCGCCGCACCGCTGACCCTCGCCGGCTGGGTCGCGTGGTCGACGGGGGACGAACTGGAGGCCCGGGAGGCGCTGGCCATGGCGCTCGGCGCGGATCCCGACTACCTCTTCGCCCGGCTGCTGCACCAAGCCTGCAACGAGGGACTCGACCCGGAGGCCATCCGCCGCTGCCTCCGAGGGCAAGGCACGGAACGACACGCGGAACGCCCGGGGTGTACGCCGGCAAAACCCTCCGAGCACCCGGGGCCGGATGCGACAGAGCCGGCTCGGCCCGCTCCTGCGCGCATCGCACCCCCGGCCCCGCGTGCGGTCGCTCACCCGGCGGAAGAGCCGGGAGTGACGACGGGCGCGCGGACGGGTACACGACGACGCCGCCGAGTGCGGTCCGCCGACAGCGGCGACGGCCCGCGCACGGCTGGTGCGGCGAATGGACGGCGTCGGCCGACCGGCTCCGGTCCCGCTCCGCGGCGGTCGGCCACCGAAGCCTCACGTCCCGGCAGTCGCGGCGCGGGCGCCACGCGCATCCGTGCGGCGGACCCGGCGGAGGACGGGACCGGTGCGGCACGGGCGCGGAGGGACAACGGTGAGCAGGAGAGGAACTGATAACGGAACGAAGCGGAACCACCATTGATGCGGCCCAGAAGGGAGTGTTTATCGTCAGGCAGACGACTATGATCGCCGCATGCCCTACGACCCGTCAGCGTTTCCGCCCTTCGCCGTCACCGTGGACCTGGTCGTGCTGACCGTGCGCCGCCATGCCCTGTGCGCGCTGGCGGTACGCAGGGGCGAGCCCCCCTTCCAGGGGCGCTGGGCGCTGCCCGGCGGCTTCGTACGGGACGACGAGAACCTCTCCCAGGCGGCGGCGCGCGAGCTGGCCGAGGAGACCGGGCTGCACGCCCACGATGCCTCCGTCCCGGCCCAGGACAACGGAGCGCACCTCGAACAGCTCGCCACCTACGGCGACCCCAAGCGGGACCCGCGCATGCGGGTGGTCAGCGTCGCGCACCTCGCACTCGCGCCCGACCTGCCGGCGCCGCGCGCGGGTGGAGACGCGAGCAACGCGCGCTGGGCACCCGTCGAGGAACTGCTGCAGCAGGGCGGTTACGGCCGCGACGGAGAGCCGGTGGCGCCGCTCGCGTTCGACCATCACCAGATCCTCGCCGACGGGGTGGAGCGGGCCAGGTCCAAGATCGAGTACTCGTCGCTGGCCACGGCGTTCTGCCCGCCCGAATTCACCGTCGGAGAGCTGCGCCGGGTGTACGAGGCGGTCTGGGGTGTGGCCCTCGACCCGCGCAACTTCCACCGCAAGGTCACGGGTACCCCTGGCTTCCTGGTCCCCACAGGAGGTACGACCACCCGCCAGGGCGGCCGCCCGGCGCAGCTCTTCCGCGCCGGCGGAGCCACCCTGCTCAACCCGCCGATGCTGCGGCCCGAGGTCTGAGACGGACGGTGGCGTGGTTACCCGGGCGCCGCTGGGCAGTCCCTCGCACGAGGGTGCCTGGTTCCGTCGAACGGCGTACACGGACGGGGTGGTCGGGACGGGACTCGGCTCCAAATCGCGCTATACATCAAAAAACCGGACATAGCGCGCTATCTTGCTGCAGGTGATCCAGGCCTTCGGACTTACCAGCAACCCCCGCAAGGCGCACCCGCCCGCCGTCGACGACGTCTCCTTCGAGGCGCGCGCCGGCCACGTCACCGTGCTCCTCGGCGGTCCCGGCGCGGGTAAGACGACGGCGCTCAGGCTGATGCTCGAACTTCAAGGCGGCCGTGGCATCACCTACTTCAAGGGGCGGCCCCTGCACCGGATCGCCCACCCCTCGCGTGAGGTCGGCGTGCTGCTCGGGGACGTGCCCGGGCATCCGGCCCGCTCGGTCCGCGGCCATCTGCGCATGCTGTGCGCGGCGTCGGGACTTCCCGCACGGCGCGCCGACGAGGTCCTGGAAGTGGTCGGTCTCGTCAGCCTTCGCGAGGAACGCCTCGGCACACTGTCCCAGGGCATGGACCGCAGACTCGGCCTGGCCTGCGCCCTGCTGCCCGACCCGCACACGCTCGTCCTGGACGCTCCCACCGACGGCCTCTCCGTCCGTGAGGCGCAATGGTTGCACGGCATGCTCCGGGCCCACGCCCGGCAGGGCGGCACCGTGCTCCTCACCACCAGTGACCCCAAGGAGGCCGCGCGCACGGCGGACCGGGTCGTCACTCTGGAAGGCGGCAGGCTTGTCGCCGACCAGGAAGCCCGTGCGTTCGCCCGGACCCGGCTGCGGCCCCGCGTGGCCGTCCGCAGCCCCCACGCGGCGCGCCTCGCGGCTCTCCTCGCCAAGGAGGCCCGTACCGCCCGCCGGTCCGTGGAAGTCGTACGGGAGGGTGGCAACCGTCTTTCGGTGTACGGCAGCACGACGGCCGACGTCGGCGAGACCGCCTTCCGCCACGGCATCCTTGTCCATCAACTGGCGGACGAGGTCGGTGACATGGGACCTGGCGCCGAATCCGACGGGAGCGAGACGGCGCCCCCGACCGGGACGCGACCGGCACAGCGGGACATCGCGGGGCCGGACTCCTCACCGGCGGGTGGGAGGTCAACCACCCGCACCAGCGGTCCAGCCGAACGAGCGGCGGCAGCCTCGCCGTCGGTGCAGCGCAAGCAAGGTACGGCGGACACTCCGGTGGCAGAGCAGGACCGAATCGGGTCGAGCCTTGACGCGCCGGAATCCGCCGCCGGTACCGAGTCCGCCGTCGTTGCGGGGGAGCGACTGCGAACCGCAGGGGACGAGACGCCCACCGGGGATCGGGAGCGCGCCCAGTCCGACGTGCCGACGGTGCGGTGGCCGACGGCGGAGGCCGCCCGGCACACGCCCGAGCGTGGTTCCGCGGAGCGAGGCCCGTCGGCGGTCGAGCCGACCCGCACGGGACGCGCTCAGTCGGCCTCCGAGCCCGTCACCGCGGAACGCGACCTGTCGAACTCCGAGCCGAGCACCGTCGAGCTCCACCTGCCGGTGACGGAATGGCGGGCGGCGGAGTCCGGCTCGCCGACGGGCGCCTCCGCGTTCGGTGTGCCCGCGTCGGAACAGGGTGCCCCGGCGCCGGACGGCGCGGCAACGGCTCAGGGCGCCGCACGGCAGGGCTCCACCTCGAGGGAGCGGCAGCCGAAGACCGGGCACGAAGCCACCGCGGCCGGCCGGGCGGCGATCCCGACCAAGGTGATCAGCGAAGTCGACATCCGGCGGTCGTCCGAGGACACGAGCGGATCGAGCACGGACGACTCCCCGGCCTCGATGGCCGGGACCTCGATGTCCGAAGAGGCGACGAAGGGCGAGGCGGCGAAGACCGGTAACCCGAGCGCTAAGTCGGCGAGCATCCCCGCCTCCCGTACTCGCCGCCTGCCCGGCGCCAGGAATCCCGTCACAACGAAACCGCAGCCTGAAAGCACTTCACCGGCAGACGGTGACCGCACACCCGACCCGCTCTCCCCCCTCCCGCCCCCGATCTCCGTCCGCCCCGCCCCCGCCCCCCTCCGCCCCCTTCGCTACGAGATCCGGCGGTCCAGTGGAATCGGCACCGGCTTCCTCACCTGCGGTGCCGCGCTGGTGGTGTCCGTGCTGACCGCCGTCGTGCTGGCCCGGATCGGGCACACACCGCAGGAGCGGCTGTTCGCCGCGTGGCCGCGAGAGCTGCCGCTGCCGCCCGCGGCGCTCGCGGCGGGCCTGCTCGGCGCGCTGGCCTTCGGGGACGAGTTCCGCCACCCCGCCCTGGCGGCGGACCGCGGCACCGTGCCCCGCCGGCTGGGGCTGCTGACCGCGAAACTCCTCGTCTCCGGAGCCACCGCACTGCTGCTGGCCTTCATCACGGTGGGCTGCAACGCCGAAGTGCTTTATCTCCTCTACGGACGGGAGCTGGCACAAGTTCCCGCGGACTGGCTCTTGCTGACCGCGAGTTGGTTCACGCTCATCCTCGGCTGCGCGTGGGCCGGTGTGCTGGCGGCCGGTGTGTTCCGCTCCACCTCGGCCGGTCTGGCCGCCGTGCTCGCCGTACCCGTCCTCCTCGTACCGCTCGTGCACAGGGCGCTCCAGGGCTCGGGTGCGCGGTTGGCGGCCGGGCTACCGATGCGGATGCGTGAACTTCTGCTCCTGCAGTGGCCCTTCGGAGGGGAGCGCTACCTGGTCGGCGCTCTGCGAATGTTCGCTCAACCCGTGGGCGGAGCACTGATGTTGTCGCTGACGGCACTGCTCTGCGCGTATCTGCGCACGGCGCTGCGCACCAGGGTCCGATGACGATCGCCCGTGCGTTTCAGAACCCTATGTGCGCACAACTCCCCACCGAAAGCCCATTTCTTTCCGATAAGGCGTCAATTGCGACGGGGTGAGCGATCACCCTTTCGTGTGCTTTTCACCAAAGCCCTCAAGGGAGTTGGAGACGACGCCGACAAAGGATCCGTGAGTACCCTTGCGCACACCATGATGACCGCCGCCCGCAACGCCGACTCAGGTCTGGCAGGCCCGGGCGATCTCGACCGCTACCCGTACACCGACGCGCCGGTGACCGACCGCGTCGGCGCGCCCTCCTGGGAGGGCACGGATCCGGATCTGGGCCGCGTCGGCCGGCGGGCCGCCGGCAGCCGCGGCCGCGGGCTCCACGGCCAACTCGTTCAGCAGCTGGGACAGATGATCGTCTCCGGTGACCTGGGCGCGGACCGCCCGCTGGTGCCCGAGGAGATCGGCCAGCGCTTCGAGGTCTCCCGCACCGTCGTCCGTGAGTCGCTCCGTGTCCTCGAGGCCAAGGGGCTGGTCAGTGCCCGGCCCAATGTCGGCACGCGCGTGCGTCCCGTCAGCGACTGGAACCTCCTCGACCCGGACATCATCGAGTGGCGGGCCTTCGGGCCGCAGCGCGACGACCAGCGCCGGGAGCTGAGCGAACTGCGCTGGACGATCGAGCCGCTGGCGGCGCGCCTCGCCGCGGGCCACGGGCGCGAGGAGGTGCAGCAGCGCCTCTGCGACATGGTCGAGATCATGAGTCACGCCATGGCGCAGGGTGACGCGCTGACCTACTCGCGCGCCGACAACGAGTTCCACGGACTCCTCATCCAGATCGCCGGCAACCGCATGCTGGAGCACCTGTCCGGCATCGTCTCGGCGGCCCTCCAGGTCTCCGGCGGCCCGGTCACGGGCTGTGACCGCCCGAACGAGGCCTCCCTCGCGCAGCACGCGCGGATCGTCGACGCCCTCGGAACCGGCGACGGTGCGGCGGCGGAGGCTGCCATGCGTCAGTTGCTGACGACCCACCCCGAGGTGGAGCGCGTCGTTCCCGCACCGCGCGAGCACTGATCCGCGTCGAGTCGGTGCGGCCGCGGGTGTGCGGCGCCGTCGCGGACCTCGTGGCGCGCCGGGTCGTTCCGCGCGACCCGGGAGCCCTGGTGTCCGCCGTCGCCGGACCCCACCGGATCCTTCTGGAGCCCGGTGGGGTCCGGCGGGATCCGGCGGGGTCCAGCGCTGTCCGGTGACGCGAGGATCGCGTTCCTGAAGGCGCACCATGGTGGTGAGGGCAACCGGGAACGAAGCCGGGGATGATCCATATGTCATTATCTGACCGTTTTTGACCGCTTACGGGGTGTGACTCGGGCCACGAAGATTGGGCGTAACGCTCGCGGAAACAGCGCGATGACCTAAGAGGTAACAGCCGCGGAGGGAATACGGACGCCATGACAGGCGCTGTGCATCCTCCCGGCCCCCGCCCGCGCCGTCGGCCCATCCCCAGGCCGGTGGTCGGCTCCTGTCCGCAGTGGACGGGGCCGGAAGCCGTTTTCCAACGTTCCGAGAGGTTGTTCGTGTCGGCCAGCACATCCCGTACGCTCCCGCCGGAGATCGCCGAGTCCGTCTCTGTCATGGCGCTCATTGAGCGGGGAAAGGCTGAGGGGCAGATCGCCGGCGACGATGTGCGTCGGGCCTTCGAAGCTGACCAGATTCCGGCCACTCAGTGGAAGAACGTACTGCGCAGCCTCAACCAGATTCTTGAGGAAGAGGGTGTGACGCTGATGGTCAGTGCCGCAGAGCCCAAGCGCACCCGAAAGAGCGTCGCAGCGAAGAGCCCGGCGAAGCGCACCGCCACCAAGACGGTCGCGGCGAAGACGGTGACCACCAGGAAGGCCACCGCCACAGCTGCCCCCGCCACGCCCGCGGACCCGCCGGCCGTCGACCCCGACGAGGAAGCCGCACCCGCCAAGAAGGCCGCGGCCAAGAAGGCGACGGCCACCAAGAAGACCGCCGCCAAGAAGACCGTCGCGAAGAAGACGGCCGCGAAGAAGACGACGGCAGGCAAGAAGGACGACGGCGAGATCCTCGAGGAAGAGGTTCTCGAGGACACCAAGGCCGCTGCCGACGAGCCCGAGGGCACGGAGAACGCGGGCTTCGTCCTGTCCGACGAGGACGAGGACGACGCTCCGGCCCAGCAGGTCGCCGCGGCCGGTGCCACCGCCGACCCGGTCAAGGACTACCTGAAGCAGATCGGCAAGGTCCCCCTGCTCAACGCCGAGCAGGAGGTGGAGCTGGCCAAGCGCATCGAGGCGGGTCTGTTCGCCGAGGACAAGCTGGCCAACGCCGACAAGCTCGCCCCTAAGCTCAAGCGCGAGCTGGAGATCATCGCCGAGGACGGCCGCCGCGCCAAGAACCACCTCCTGGAGGCCAACCTCCGTCTGGTGGTCTCACTGGCCAAGCGCTACACCGGCCGCGGCATGCTCTTCCTGGACCTCATCCAGGAGGGCAACCTCGGTCTGATCCGCGCGGTCGAGAAGTTCGACTACACCAAGGGCTACAAGTTCTCCACGTACGCCACCTGGTGGATCCGTCAGGCGATCACCCGCGCCATGGCCGACCAGGCCCGCACCATCCGTATCCCGGTGCACATGGTCGAGGTCATCAACAAGCTCGCGCGCGTGCAGCGCCAGATGCTCCAGGACCTGGGCCGCGAGCCCACCCCGGAGGAGCTGGCCAAGGAGCTCGACATGACCCCGGAAAAGGTCATCGAGGTCCAGAAGTACGGCCGCGAGCCCATCTCGCTGCACACCCCCCTGGGTGAGGACGGCGACAGCGAGTTCGGTGACCTCATCGAGGACTCCGAGGCCGTCGTCCCCGCCGATGCCGTCAGCTTCACGCTCTTGCAGGAGCAGCTGCACTCCGTTCTGGACACCCTGTCCGAGCGCGAGGCCGGCGTCGTCTCCATGCGGTTCGGTCTCACCGACGGTCAGCCGAAGACCCTCGACGAGATCGGCAAGGTCTACGGCGTGACGCGTGAGCGCATCCGGCAGATCGAGTCCAAGACGATGTCGAAGCTGCGCCACCCGTCGCGTTCGCAGGTGCTGCGCGATTACCTCGACTAGTCCGCTCGACTGGTTCAGGTCGTACGACGGCGAAGGCCCGGCTCCCATGAGGGAGCCGGGCCTGCGCCGTGCTGCGCGGGTGGGCGCCTCGTGCTGCGCGCGACGGCTCCCTGGATGACTCTGGGTGTCCAGTAGGAGCGCAGAGTGAGGAGCCTGCATGCGTCGTCTCGTTGCCCGGGCACTGATCCGGCCGCTGGCCCTGGCGGCCACGATGGCTGCCATACCCCTGGTGGGCGCGGCCCCGGCGGCCGCCGACAGCGTGGTGGTCGGAGGGTTCCCGATTGATGTCTCCCAGGCCCCGTGGACGGTGGCGGTGGCCAGCCGTGACCGATTCGGGGGTACGCGCGCGGGGCAGTTCTGCGGCGGTGTCGCGATCGAGCGGACCATGGTCGTCACCGCGGCCCACTGCATGGCGGAGGACGTCCTCGGCGACCCTCCCGACCGGGTGGGCGATCTCAGGGTCATCGCGGGCCGTACGGACCTGCTGTCGGGTGAAGGCCAGGAGGTCGCCGTACGGGACGTCTGGGTGAACCCCGGTTACCAGGCCTCGACCAACTCCGGCGACTTCGCCGTCCTCACTCTCGCCGAGGCTCTGCCGCAGAGCGCGGTCGTCGCCATGGCGGGGCCGGGCGACGCCGCGTACACGCCGGGCACACGGGCCCTCGTCTCCGGATGGGGGGACACGACCGGCGGGGGTGCATATCCGCGCCGGCTCCACGCCGCACGGGTGAGCGTACTGCCGGACGATCAGTGCGCCCGCGCCTATCCGGGCGGCTTCGACGGCACCTACCGGGCCGGCACCATGCTGTGCGCCGGTGAGGCCACCGGAGGCCCTGACGCCTGCCAGGGCGACAGCGGCGGCCCGCTGGTGGCCGGAGGCCGGCTGATCGGACTCGTGTCCTGGGGGAGCGGGTGCGGGAGGCCGGGCAATCCCGGCGTCTACACCCGCGTCTCGGAGATCGTCAGGACGCTGCGGCCGCGCGCGGGCGGACCGGGAGGGACCCACACGGGCTCCTGAGGCCCTGCATACGGGTATGAGCACGGGCGGCCGCTCCTGGTGGGGAGCGGCCGCCCGTTCACCGGCCTGTGCCGGGGCTGGCTCGTCGGGTGTGCGAGATTCAGCGCTCTTCTTCGGCGGCGTTGCTGGGAGCGGAGGTCAGCCGCTCCGTCTCGTCCTGTATCTCAGCGGCGATCTTCTTGAGTTCCGGCTCGAACTTGCGACCGTGGTGGGCGCAGAAGAGCAGTTCTCCGCCGCTGAGCAGGACGACGCGCAGGTATGCCTGGGCGCCGCAGCGGTCGCAGCGATCGGCGGCCGTCAACGGGCTCGCGGGGGTCAGAACAGTAGTCACGTCGCCTCTTCTCTAGCTCGACGAGCTGTCGTACCAGGGTCAACATCCAACCAGCCCGAAAACGTTCCCGCTCGTGGCTTTTCCTCGAAAAAATCTTTCGGGGCGGCTGTCTGCTGCCGGTTGGCGGCGAATGTGCCGTATTGCGTGTCTTAGGTGCTTACGGGTTCGCGCTGTCTAGTGTCTCGGTCCTCCCGGCTGGGTTGCCGGTTGTTCATGAGGACGTGCCCGGAGCCTAAATGGTTCATGCCTCCAAGGGAACGTGATGTGTACTTCACTCCATCGAGGGATCGAACATGCATGCGAGCCTGGACTAGTCTGAGTTTCCGAAGAGGGTGGCGTTACACCGGCTCTACCAGGCCTCGGTACCCTCTGTGCGGCGACCGAAGCCGCCCCCTTGCCCAAAAGGGGGCACCTGAAATTCAGCGAGGAGCGAACCGCGTGACCGCCGATACGTCCGTGCCGTCCACAGCGCTGCTGGCAGGAGCAGACCGGGACGGTTCCAACTACACCGCGCGGCACCTGCTCGTCCTCGAGGGCCTCGAGGCCGTGCGCAAGCGCCCTGGCATGTACATCGGCTCGACCGACAGTCGTGGCCTGATGCACTGCCTCTGGGAGATCATCGACAACTCCGTGGACGAGGCCCTCGGCGGCTACTGCGACCACATCGACGTCGTCCTCCACGACGACGGCTCGGTGGAGGTGCGCGACAACGGCCGAGGCATCCCCGTGGACGTCGAGCCCAAGACCGGCCTCTCCGGCGTCGAGGTCGTCATGACCAAGCTGCACGCCGGCGGCAAGTTCGGCGGCGGCTCGTACGCCGCCTCCGGCGGTCTGCACGGCGTGGGCGCCTCCGTGGTCAACGCCCTCTCCGCCCGGCTGGACGTCGAGGTGGACCGTGGCGGCCACACCCACGCCATCAGCTTTAGGCGCGGTGTGCCGGGTGCCTTCCGCGGGAACGGCGCCGAGGCCAAGTTCGAGGCCGGCGTCGGGCTGGTCAAGACCAAGAGGATCCCCAAGAGCCGCGTGGGCACGCGCGTGCGGTACTGGGCCGACCGGCAGATCTTCCTCAAGGACGCCAAGCTCTCCCTGGAGACGCTGCACCAGCGCGCGCGGCAGACCGCGTTCCTGGTGCCGGGCCTGACGATCGTCGTCCGTGACGAGTACGGCCTCGGCGAGGGCGGCAGCAAGGGCGAGGAGTCCTTCCGCTTCGACGGCGGCATCAGCGAGTTCTGCGAGTACCTCGCCAGCGACAAGCCGGTCTGCGACATCCTCCGCTTCTCCGGGCAGGGCAGCTTCAAGGAGACGGTCCCGGTCCTGGACGAGCACGGCCAGATGACCCCCACCGAGGTCACCCGCGAGCTGGGCGTGGACGTCGCGATGCGCTGGGGCACGGGCTACGACACCACCCTGCGCTCGTTCGTCAACATCATCGCCACGCCCAAGGGCGGCACCCACGTCGCCGGTTTCGAGCAGGCCGTCACCAAGACGCTGCTCGAGGCGGTACGCGCCAAGAAGCTGCTGCGTGTGGCCGAGGACGACATCGCCAAGGACGACGCCCTCGAAGGCCTGACCGCGGTGGTCACCGTGCGCCTGGCCGAACCACAGTTCGAGGGGCAGACCAAGGAGGTGCTCGGTACCTCCGCGGCCCGTCGGATCGTGTTCAACGTGATCACCAAGGAACTCAAGGCGTTCCTGACCTCTACCAAGCGTGACGCCGCCGCCCAGGCCCGGGTCGTCATGGAGAAGGTGGTCGCGGCCGCTCGCACCCGTGTGGCGGCCCGCCAGCACAAGGACGCCCAGCGACGGAAGACCGCCCTGGAGTCCTCGTCCCTGCCGGCGAAACTCGCCGACTGTCGGAGCGACGACGTCGACCGCAGCGAGCTGTTCATCGTCGAGGGTGACTCCGCGCTCGGTACGGCCAAGCTGGCGCGGAACTCCGAGTTCCAGGCGCTGCTGCCGATCCGCGGCAAGATCCTCAACGTGCAGCGTTCGTCGGTGACCGACATGCTCAAGAACGCCGAGTGCGGCGCGATCATCCAGGTCATAGGAGCCGGCTCGGGCCGTACGTTCGACATCGAGCAGGCCCGCTACGGCAAGATCATCATGATGACCGACGCCGATGTGGACGGCTCCCACATCCGCTGCCTGCTGCTCACGCTGTTCCAGCGCTACATGCGGCCGATGGTCGAGGCGGGCCGGGTCTTCGCCGCGGTGCCCCCGCTGCACCGCATCGAGCTGATCCAGCCCAGGAAGGGTCAGGACAAGTACGTCTACACGTACTCGGACCGCGAGCTGCGGGACACGCTCATGGAGTTCCGGAGCAAGGGCGTCCGGTACAAGGACTCCATCCAGCGCTACAAGGGTCTGGGCGAGATGGACGCCGACCAGCTGGCCGAGACCACGATGGATCCGCGCCACCGCACGCTGCGCCGGATCAACCTCTCCGACCTGGAGGCCGCCGAGCAGGTCTTCGACCTGCTCATGGGCAACGACGTGGCGCCGCGCAAGGAGTTCATCTCCGGCTCCGCGGCGACGCTGGACCGGTCGCGCATCGACGCGTAGCCGCTGCGCCCGGCTTCGGCCCGGGTTTCTTCAGGTCTGCCGCCCTGTTGACGGGGCGGCCGACCTGCGGGCGCGCACCTGTGTGGGAACGGCTCACTCGGGGCCGCCTCCAGCGACCGGCCGGGTCGCCGCGGCAGGGACCCCACCTGCGCCGGCGCCAGGGGCCGCGCGTCGAAGGTGCGGACCGCCCAGCGGCGCCGAGTCGTGTGGACTGTCCCGGTCCCGGGCCTGCTTCCGGTCCTGTGCGCTCATGCGGACGCGCACCCCAACCCTCGCCTCTCTCCACCCTCACCTCTCTCCACCCTTGGGTGGAGAGAGAGCCCCTTGCGGTTCCACCCGCGATCCACCCCTGCTCCGATCCCCTGACCTGCGGACTTCCGTAATTTCGAAGGCGTCGGCAGCGCTCGCTCCCGGCATGACCTTCTCGCTCACGGAGGCTCTGATGTCCGGGCTCGTCAACGCGCTGGTGATCGTCGCCGTCGCCGCGGTCGTGATCGCTCGGCAGTTCCGTGCCCGCGCGATCGACACGGATCGACGCTGGTGGCTACTGCCGGTGATCCTCGGCGTCGTCGCGTTGCGTGACCCCGGTGTCCTCGACGGCCACCACCGTGCGGAAGCCGCCGTGCTGCTAGCGGTGGAGCTGCTCATAGGCCTGGCCACCGGCGCCGGCTGGGCCTGGACCACCCGGGTCTGGACGGCTCAGGACGGTGCCGTCTGGACCAGGAGCACCAAGGCGAGCGTCGCGGTATGGGGTGTGGGCCTCGCTCTGCGGGCCGGTGTCTTCGCCGTCGGTTCCGCGCTCGGCGTGCACCAGGACAGCGCCGCCCTGATGCTCGGCCTCGCCGGGACCCTGCTCGTCCGCGGCGGAATGCTGGCCTGGCGGGCGCAGTCGCTCGACGACATGAGTCGCCCCGCCCCGGCGTACGGTGACGAAAGGAGGCCGGCGTGGAAGGAGCACGTGTGAGCGGGGACGCATGGACACGCTGGCCGTCTCGCGAAGCGCTCGGCCGCGCGGGAACCACCCGGCCCCGGCGCATGCTCGCCTGGGCCGTCCGGACCCTGGTGCTCGGCACCCTCCTGTGGGGCGCGTTCGATCACCAGCACATCGGGATCTGGGGAGCACTGGCGGCGGCGGCCGGGGTCGTCGGCGCCGGGTTCGTCGCCTGGGCCTTCTTCCGGACGACCTACGCCCACCGGCTGGCACCCTCCCTCGCGCTCACGGCCGTGCTTCTGGCCATCGCGGTGGCCGCCCAGGCCACCGGATTCGCGGTGCCGGCCCTCGTGATCTGGTGCGGCTGCGCGGTGAGCGCTCTGGAGAGACTTCCGCTCGCGGCGGCCACGCCGGTGGCAGCGGTGGCCCTGGCCTCGTACTCCGTGTTCGACACCGACGCCTGGCTGACCACGGCCGTCACTGTGGTGGGCATGGCGCTCGCGGGGTATGTGCTGCGCCTGGACGCGGAGGCCCGGGGCAACGCACAGCGACTGCTCGCGCAGGAGCGTGCCGCCCGGGCGGCCGAGGCCGAGTCGGCAGCGCTGAACGAACGCTCGCGGATCGCTCGGGAGATCCACGACGTGCTCGCGCACAGCCTGTCGGCGCAGCTCGTGCACTTGGAGGCGGCCCGTCTGCTGATCGAGCGGGGCGCCGAACGGGAGCAGATCCTCGAGCGGGTGGTGGCGGCACGGGGCATGGCCCGCGACGGCCTGGCGGAGACCCGGCAGGCTCTGTCCGCGCTGCGGGGTGACCTGACTCCGCTGGAGGACTTCCTCGCCGAGCTCGTCAGCACGGCCGACGGCGCGGCGGTCACCGTCACGGGTGAGCGCAGGGCTCTGCCGGCCGAGGCGTCCCAGGCCGTACGCCGGGTCGCGCAGGAGGCCCTGACGAACGTGCGTAAGCACGCCCAGGGCGCCAAGGTGCACCTGCGACTCGACTACGGCGTCCACGAAGTCACGCTGGACGTCAGGGACTCAGGGGGTCGGACGGATGAACTCGCGGGCACTGGCGGCGGGTACGGTCTGCTGGGTATGCGGGAGCGCGCCGAACTGCTGGGCGGTTCGCTGGACGCGCGGCCGGACGACGAAGGGTTCGTGGTGACGCTGAAGGTGCCCGTATGACGGTCGAGGAGGGGGAGAAGAAGCCCGCACGGGTGGTGGTCGCCGACGACCAGACCGTGGTGCGGGAGGGCATCGTGATGCTGCTCGGGCTGCTGCCGGGCCTGGAGGTCGTGGGTGCCGCCGGGGACGGCGAGGAGGCGGTACGGCTGGTCGGTGAACTGGCCCCGGACGTCGTCCTGATGGATCTCCGGATGCCCCGGTGCGACGGGGTGGAGGCCACGCGGCGGATCCGGGCGCAGTACCCCGGTACGCAGGTCGTCGTGCTCACCACGTTCGGGGACGACGAGTCGCTGTTCCCCGCGCTGCGGGCCGGCGCCCGCGGCTATCTGACCAAGGACGCGGGCGGCGACGAGATCGTGCGGGCCGTGGAGAGCGTGCTGTCAGGGGACGCGGGTCTGTCGCCGAGTGTGCAGCGCCGTCTGCTGGAGCGGCTTTCGCGGTCCGAGCCGCCGGCGTCCGAACCGGCCGCCGCGGAGCCGCCCGACGGGCTGACGGCCCGGGAGACCGAGGTGCTGGTGCTGATCGCCGAGGGCCTCTCCAACCAGGAGATCGCCCGCGCGCTGCACGTCTCCACCGCGACCGTGAAGACACACATCAACAACCTCTTCGCCAAGACCGGCCTCAAGGACCGGGCGCAGGCGGTGCGTTACGCCTACGGCAAGGGCCTGGTGCGGCCTCCCACGGGGTGAATCACTAGATGGGGTGATTTGCTCCCGAAGAAGGGTCGGGGATGTTCCCGATCTGTCCATCCTTGGGCATGCAGTCAAGCAACGGTCGTTCCCGCGGAGCAGGGGACGGTCCCGAGAGCCCGGCCGAGCACGGGGAAGACCACGGAGCGCCCGCACGCGACGTGAGGTACGAAGATCCCTGGTACGACGCGCTGGCGTCCGGCTGGGGTGAACTGGACGGCCCGGGCATGCCGGGGCCGGCCGTGCCGTCGGCTCGGGGCGAGCAGAGCGCTTCGGCGCTGCGGGCAGGCGACGTGTACGTCGAGGTGCAGGGCAGTGCGGCCTTCCAGGAGGTGCGCGGAAGGTACCGGCGGTTCGTGGTGCCGGGCGTGGTCGCCTTCCTGGTCTGGTACGTGGCGTACGTGGTCGCGGCGACGGCCGCGCCCGGACTCATGGCCCGGCCCGTGGTGGGGGCGGTGAACGTGGGCATGCTCGCGGGGCTCGGGCAGTTCCTCACCACGTTCCTGCTCACGTGGGCCTACGCGCGGCACGCGCGGCTGCGTCGGGACCGGGCGGCGCTGGAGCTGCGCTGGGACACCCAGGAGCTGGCGCGCGGTGTGCGGGGAGGTGCCTCGTGACCGGAGGCCATCAGACGCTGGCGCTGATGCTGTTCAGCGGTTTCGTGGCCGTCACCCTCGGGATCACGACGTGGGTGAGCCGCAGGCGGCAGGGTTCGGCGGAGGAGTTCTACGCCGGTGGGCGGCTGTTCTCCCCGATGGAGAATGGTTTTGCCGTCGCGGGCGACTACATGTCGGCGGCCTCCTTCCTCGGGGTGACGGGGCTCATCGCGCTGTACGGCTACGACGGGCTGCTGTACGTCGTGGGCTTCCTCGTGGCGTGGCTGGTCGTGCTGTTCCTGGTGGCCGAACTGGTGCGAAACTGCGGGCGGTTCACGCTGGCCGACGTGGTTGCCGCACGGATGCGTGAACGCCCCGTGCGGATCGCGGCGGGAACTTCCTCGGTCGCGGTGTCCGTCATGTATCTGGTGGCGCAAATGGTCGGCGCGGGCAGCCTGGTGGCGCTGCTGCTGGGCCGGACGAGCGGTGCGGCCCAGTCCTGGACGGTCATCGGGGTCGGGGCGCTCATGGTGGTCTACGTGACGCTGGGAGGAATGCGGGCCACCACCTGGATCCAGATCGTGAAGGCGGTCCTGCTGCTCAGCGGGACGGTCGTGCTGACCGTCCTCGTCCTGCTGCGCTTCCACGGCGACTTCGACCGGCTGCTGGTCATGGCGGCCGAGCGCAGCGGTGAGGGGAAGGCGTTCCTCGCGCCGGGTCTCAAGTACGGCGGGAGCTGGACCGCCCGGCTGGACTTCATCAGCCTCGGGCTGGCGCTGGTGCTGGGGACGGCAGGCCTGCCGCACATCCTGTCCCGCTTCTACACCGTCCCCACCGCCCGGGCCGCGCGGCGCTCGACGGTGTGGTCCATCGGTCTGATCGGCGGCTTCTACCTGATGACGATCGTCCTCGGGTTCGGTGCGGCGGCCGTCGTGGGACCGGAGGCCCTGCGGAGTTCGAACGCGGCCGGGAACACCGCGATGCCCCTGCTCGCCCTCGACCTGGGCGGCGGCGCGGGTTCCACGGGGGGAACGGTTCTGTTCGCGGTCGTCGCCGCGGTCGCCTTCGCCACGATCCTCGCGGTCGTCGCCGGCATCACGCTGGCCTCGTCCGCCTCGGTGGCGCACGACCTGTACGCGTCGCTGCGGCGACGGCGCGGCAAGGCGTGCAGCGAGGTGGCGGTGGCCCGGTTCGCGGCGGTCGGCATCGGCGTCGTCGCGATCGCGCTCGGACTGCTGGCGCGCGATCTGAACGTCGCCTTCCTGGTCGGGCTCGCCTTCGCGGTCGCCGCGTCGGCCAACCTGCCGGTGCTGCTGTACTCCCTTTTCTGGCGACACTTCACCACACGCGGTGCGGTGTGGTCGGTCTACGGCGGGCTGCTCCCTGCGCTCGGGCTCGTGCTGCTCTCCCCGGTGGTGTCCGGCAGCCCCGGCTCGCTGTTCCCAGGCGTGGACTTCCAGTACTTCCCGTTGCAGAACCCGGGGATCGTCTCCATCCCGCTCGGGTTCCTGGCCGGCTGGCTGGGCACGGTCACCTCGGACGAGGTCGCGGACGAGGCCAAGTACGCCGAGACCGAGGTCCGGTCGCTGACCGGCGCCGGAGCCGTGTAGAGCGGCGTCCGGCCACGCGGGACGAGGGAGGGCTAGGGCGCCACCCAGGCGTACCGGTGCTCCGGCCGGCCGGTGTCGCCGTACTTGAGGGAGAGGCGCAGGCGGCCCGCCTGTTCCAGGTGGCGGAGGTAGCGCTGCGCCGTGGACCGGCTAAGGCCCGTGCGGGCGGCCACCTCGTGGGCCGACAACGGATGCTCGGAGTGGTGCAGGACACCGCAGATCAGGTCCGTCGTGGGTTCCGAGTGGCCGCTGGGCAGGCCCGGTGCGGACGGGGCGGGGGCCGTCCGCAGGGCGCCGAAGATCCGGTCGACCTGTTCCTGGCCCGTCAGGCCCCGGCCGCCCACCCGGTCGACGGTGCGGCGCAGCGCGGCGTAGGAGTCGAGCCGGGAGCGCAGGGCGGCGAAGGTGAACGGTTTGACCAGGTAGTGCAGGGCGCCGAGACGCATCGCCTGCTGGACGGTCGTCACGTCACTGGCCGCGGTGATCATGATGACGTCGGTGCCGTGGCCCTGCTCCCGCATGGAATGGACCAGTTCGAGGCCGGTCCGGTCCGGCAGGTAGTGGTCGAGCAGGACCAGGTCGATGCCGCCGCGTTCGACGGCGGTAAGGGCCTGGGCGGCGCTGTGCGCGCGGGCGGCCACCCGGAACCCGGGAACCTTTCCCACGTACTTCGCGTTTATCTCGGCGACGCGGAAGTCGTCGTCGACCACCAGGACGTCAATCATCAGGCCTTCCCTTCGAGGCCGGCGAGCGTTAAGCCCGTGTTTCGGCTCCGCAGTTCTAACGCGAGCAAAACGAGCACAACAGGTCCTTGCGAGCAAAAGAACGGCTTGTGCTCACAAGACTGCTGCTGTGGCAGGGGCCACACCTACCGTCCCGGGCCATGAGCGCACACACCAGCCCCGCCATCGAGCTGCGGGGCGCGAGCAAGACCTTCAGGACCCCGTCAGGGGGACTGCACACGGCCGTGCGCGGCCTGGACCTCACCGTGGAGCGCGGCGAGTTCGTGGCCGTCGTAGGACCGACCGGTTGCGGCAAGTCCACCACGCTGACCCTGGTCAGCGGCCTGGAGGAGCCCTCCGAGGGCGAGGTGCTGGTGGCCGGTGAGCCGGTCGAGGGCGTCGGCGACAAGGTCGGTTTCGTCTTCCAGCAGGACGCCACCTTCCCCTGGCGCACGGTGCTGTCGAACGTCATGGCGGGCCCCCGGTTCCGGGGCGTGCCCAAGGCCGAGGCCAAGGAGAAGGCCCGCGAGTGGCTGGCCCGCGTCGGGCTCGCCGCCTTCGAGGACCGCTACCCGCACCAGCTCTCCGGGGGTCAGCGCAAGCGTGTCGCCCTCGCCGCCACCTTCGTCAACGACCCCGAGATCCTGCTGATGGACGAGCCGTTCTCCGCGCTCGACGTGCAGACCCGGGCGCTGATGTCGGACGAGCTGCTGGAGCTGTGGGAGGGCACCGGCGCCTCCGTCGTCTTCGTCACCCACGACCTGGAGGAGTCCATCGCGCTGGCCGACAGGGTCGTCGTGATGACCGCCGGCCCCGCGACCGTCAAGCATGTCTTCAAGATCGATCTTCCCCGGCCGCGCAAGGTCGAGTCGGTGCGTCTGGAACCGCGGTTCATCGAGATCTACCGCGAGATCTGGGAGTCCCTGGGCGAAGAGGTCCGCATCACCCGCGAGAGGGGTGCCGCTCATGTCGCCTGAGGTTCTCAGCACCCCGGTCGTCGACACGGCCAAGACTCCCGATCGCGCCCGCACCCGCGCCCAGGCGGCCCGCCGCCGCAAGGTCCTGGTGAACGCCGCGCGCGTGCTGCTCCTGGTGGTCGTCCTCGGTCTGTGGGAGGTGCTCTCCCGCGCCGAGGTCATCGATCCGTTCAACTTCTCGATGCCCTCGAAGATCTGGGACCAGATCTGGACCTGGATGACGCACGGTACGGCGCTCGGCTCTCTGGGCGAGCAGATCTGGTACACGCTCTACGAGGCGCTGCTCGGCTGGGGCATCGGCGTGGTCGCGGGTGTGCTCCTCGGTATCGCGCTCGGGCGGATCAGGTTGCTCGCCGAGGTGCTTGGTCCGTACATCAAGGTGCTCAACTCGATCCCCAGGATCGTCCTTGCGCCCATCTTCCTGATCTGGTTCGGGCTCGGGCCGTCCTCCAAGGTCGCCTCGGCCGTGGTGCTCGTGTTCTTCCCCGTCTTCTTCAACGCCTTCCAGGGGGCCCGCGAGGTGGACCGGAACCTGGTCGCCAACGCCCGCATCCTGGGCGCGAGCGACCGCCGGGTGACGCTTCAGGTGGTCATCCCGTCCGCCACCTCCTGGATCTTCACCAGCCTCCACGTCAGCTTCGGCTTCGCGCTCATCGGCGCCATCGTCGGCGAGTACATCGGCGCGACCAAGGGCATCGGTCTGCTCGTCGCGCAGTCGCAGAACACCTTCAACGCCGCCGGTGTCTATGCCGCGATGGTCATCCTCGCGGTCGTCGCCCTCGTCGCCGAAGGGCTGCTGACCTTCGCCGAGCGCCGCATCTTCCGCTGGAAGCCGACCGGCTCCGACAGCTGAAGCCGGCCCTCCGTTCCCCTTCGCCGTTCCCCTTCTCCGTTCCCCGCTCCGCCCTCTCACAAGGACGTGAACCGCCATGCGCAAGACCGCCAGGTACGCCTCGCTGGCCGCCGCCGGACTGCTCGCCCTCTCGTCGCTCACCGCCTGCGCCAACGACGCGGCCAGTTCCACCGCCGACACCGGCAGCGGCGGAGGCGGCGGCAAGGGGGAGAGCGTCAAGATCATGGTCGGTGGCCTGGACAAGGTCATCTACATGCCGGCCATCCTCACCCAGCGTCTCGGCTACTTCCAGGCCGAGGGCCTGAACGTCCAGCTCCTCAGCGAGCCCGCCGGGGTCCAGGCCGAGACCGCGCTCGTCTCCGGTCAGGTGCAGGGGGCGGTCGGCTTCTACGACCACACCCTCGACCTCCAGGTGAAGGGCAAGTCCGTGGAATCGGTGGTGCAGTTCTCCCACGCACCGGGCGAGGTGGAGGTCGTGTCCCAGAATGCGGCGGGCGACATCACCTCCCCGAAGGACTTCAAGGGCCGCAAGCTGGGCGTGACCGGGCTCGGCTCCTCGACCGACTTCCTGACCAAGTACCTCGCGGTCAAGAACGGTGTGGACGTCAGCGAGTTCACGCCGGTCGCGGTGGGGGCCGGCCCGACGTTCATCGCGGCACTGCAGAAGGGCGCGATCGACGGCGGCATGACCACCGACCCGACCGTCGCGACGATCCTCGACAAGAAGGCGGGCAAGATCCTGCTCGACATGCGTACCCCCGAGGGTTCGCAGCAGGCGCTGGGCGGGCCGTACCCGTCGTCAAGTCTGTACATGCAGACGGACTGGGTGAACGGACACAAGGACACCGTCCAGAAGTTGGCCAATGCATTCGTCAAGACGCTCAAGTGGATGTCCACCCACAGCGCCGACGAGATCGCCGCCAAGATGCCCGCGGACTACTCCCAGGGCGACAAGGCGCTCTACGCACAGGCGATCAAGAGCACCCTGCCGATGTTCACCGACGACGGCGTGATGCCCCAGGGCGGCCCGGAGACCGTGGAGAAGGTCCTCAAGTCGTTCAACCCCAACATCAAGAACGCCAAGGTCGACCTGAGCAAGACGTACACCACCGAGTTCGTCGAGGCCGCCAAGTAGGGCCGGTCGCGCGAGAACAGGTCCGCTCAGCCGCGGGTCGCCCACACGTAACGGTGTTCCGGGCGGCCCGCGTCGCCGTACTTGAGGGTCAGCCGGGTCCGCCCCGTGCGCTCCAGGAGCTTCAGATAACGCTGGGCGGTCTGCCGGCTCACCCCCGTCCGCTCGGCGATCTCCTGGGCGGACAGCGGACCTTCGGCGTTCATCAGTGCCTGGCGCACCAGTTCGGCGGTCGTGGGCGAGTGCCCCTTGGGCAGCTCCGGCTCCGACGGCGCGGACAGGGCCCCGAAGATCCGGTCCACCTGGGCCTGTTCGGCCTCGCCCCCGCCGTCCAGGGTCCGCCGCAGCTCGGCGTACGCCTCCAGCTTGGCCCGCAGACCGGCGAAGGCGAACGGCTTCACCAGGTACTGCAGCGCCCCGTGCCGCATGGCCGCCTGCACGGTCGAGACGTCCCGCGCCGCGGTCACCATGATCACGTCGGTCTGATGGCCGCGCCGGCGCATCTCCCGTACGACCGCGAGCCCCGTGTCGTCGGGCAGATAGTGGTCCATCAGGACCAGGTCGAGCCGCGGCAGGGACTCCACCTGGCGCAGCGCCTCGGCCGCGTTGTGCGCCTCGCCGGCCACGTGGAACCCCGGAACCTTCTCGACGTAGGCGGCGTTGACCCGCGCCACCCGCGTGTCGTCGTCCACGACCAGGACCTCGATCATCGCGCCTCCTCCGGGCCTGCCGGAACGTCCGCGGGGACCGCACCCGCCTCGGTGGATCCGGTGAGGGCCGGTTCCAGCCCGGGCTCGGTCAGCGCCTCGGGCAGCACCACGGTGAACTCCGCGCCGCCGCCGTCCGCCGCGCCCACGGTCGCGCTCCCGCCCTGCCGTTCGGCGAGCCGGCGGACCAGGGGCAGCCCGATGCCCCGTTTGCCGTGCGCGGGCGGTTTCTTGGTGGTCCACCCGTCCGTGAAGACCAGCTCCCGCTGGCCCGCCGGGACGCCGGGGCCGGTGTCGCGCACCCGGAGGACGACCGTACGGCTCTCCGTGCGCAGTTCGACCTCCACGCGCGCGTGCGGGGTGCCCGCGACCGCGTCGAGGGCGTTGTCCACGAGGTTGCCGACGACCGTGACCAGCCCGCGCGGGTCGATCAGCCGGTCCGGTACCCGGGTGTGCTCCGACACCCAGAGGGCGACCCCGCGTTCGGCCGCCACGGTGGCCTTGCCGACCAGCAGGGCGGCGAGCAAGGGGTCCTGGATCTTCTCGGTGACCTGCTCGGCGGTGACCCGGTGGTCGCCGACCACCTCGCCGACGAACTCCACCGCGTCGTCGTACATCTCCAGTTCCAGCAGCCCGAGCAGGGTGTGCATGCGGTTGGCGTGTTCGTGGTCCTGGGCGCGCAGCGCGTCGATCAGCCCGCGCGTGGAGTCCAGTTCCCGACCCAGCTGCTCGAGTTCCGTACGGTCGCGCAGGGTGGCCACCGCACCGCCGTCGTCGGTGGGCATCCGGTTGGCGACCAGGACGCGCTGTCCGCGCACGGTGAGCAGATCCGTGCCGCTCACGCGGCCGGCCAGGACGTCCGTCGTGCGGCCCGCGCCCAGCGCCTCGTCGGGCATCCGCCCGACCGCCTCGTCGCCGATGCCGAGCAGCCGTCGCGCCTCGTCGTTGAGCAGGCGGATACGGCCGCCGCGGTCGATGGCGACCACGCCCTCCCGGATGCCGTGCAGCATCGCCTCGCGCTCCGCGAGCAGCGCGGAGATGTCCGAGAAGGCGAGGTCCCGGGTCTGCCGCTGCACCCTGCGGGAGATCAACCAGGCGGCCAGCGCGCCCACCGCGAGGGCGCCGCCGGCGTACGCGAAGAGCCCCGGGATCGCGTTGATCAGCCGTGCCCGCACGCTGTCGTAGGCGATGCCCACGGAGACCGCCCCGACGATGTGGTGCCGGGCGTCGTACAGCGGCACCTTGCCGCGCGCGGAGCGTCCGAGCGTGCCCTTGTCGATCTCCATGACCTCGTGGCCGGACAGGGCCGCCCTGGGACTGGTGGAGACGTGCCGGCCGATCTCGGAGGGCGTGGGGTGCGACCAGCGGACCTGGGTGAGGTCCAGCACCACGATGTACTCCGCGTGCGTGGCCTTCCGGATGCGTTCGGCCTCCCGCTGCACGGGGCCGTCCCGGGTGGGCGGGGTGGTGCGGATCCCCTCGGCGATCTGCGGGTCCTGGGCGGTGGTCTCGGCGATGGCCAGCGCGCGCCGCATCGCCTCCTGGTCCAGCTGTTTGCTCAGGGGCGCCAGGAACAGGCCGGTCGCGAGCACCGCGACCCCCGCGGCGATCGCCACCTGCATCAGCAGCACCTGCGAGAACACCCGCCGGGGCAGACCGAGGCGCAGACGGCGTACGGGGGGAGTGGGGCTCATACCCACGACGGTACGTGGCGGGGTCCGGCGCTCCCCAGGGGGTGTGGCCGGGATCTCCCGACCGGTCCTCGAACGAAGCGCCGACCGGGTCCGGAGGACGTGTCCGGTCAGCTCGCCAGAGCCGTCGGGCGTACTTCGCGCAGGGCCACCACGTCCATCCGGGCGGGCGTCCCGAGCACGGAAGCGTCGCAGCTCTCCGGGCGCGGCGGCAGGGACGCCCCCTGCGCCACGGTGACCCGCCAGCGGCGCCCGTCGGCGTGCGCGACGGTGATCTCCCAGCGCGGGGCCGCACCGTCGGTCCGTAGGACGCTCAGCACGTCGGTCCGGTACTCCCGCGCGGCCGACCGGACGGCCAGCTCGGCCGCCTGACCGGGCCGCTCCCAGGCGGAGCAGCCACGGCACCCCTCGACCACCACACGCCCCTCCTGTGCCCCGTGCAGGGCCTCCTTGACGGTGTGGGCCTCGGCGCGGCCGTAGGCGTAGCCGTACGGCAGCACCAGCACCGTCGGCGAGAAGCGATGTCCACCCAGATGGGTGACCTCCCAGACGCCGTGCACTCCGGAGGCGTCCAGTTCGGCGGCGAGGGGACGGCCCAGGAGGGCGCAGCAGCGGTCGCGCTTGCCGTTGGTGCACACGAGGGCGAGCGGGTCGCCGCGGTGCGGGCGTCCGCCGAGCGCCGTGCCGAAGGAACGGGGGTCGCCCGCCCCCAGGGCGGCGAGGTCGAGGTCGAGCAGCCGCCGCGGATCGCGGGTGGTGGCGGCGTGCAGCCACACGCGGCCCGGGACGGTGTGGGCGGCGTAGACCTGCCGGATCTGCGGGGTGCCGGGGTCCGCGTGCCGTCCGGGGCGCCGGATGAGGGCGACGCGGACGCCGGTGCCCTCGGCGGCGGCCTCCAGGGCGCGGCCGAGGGCGGGGTCCAGGTGGCTCGAAGTGAGCGCCTTGGCACCCCACGGCCCGGACTGCTCCAGCAGCAGCCACGTCCTCGCCGTGGCCGCCGTGCCGGGAACGGGCTCTTCGAGACTCCGGGAGACGGTCGCGCACCTACTCACAGAGGTGAGCCTAACCTGACTTCGCGCAGGGCGACTTCCGGCCGGGCCCGTGTCCTACGCCGGCGGGGGCTGCGGCGGTCGCGGACCGACGTAGTGACCGCTCGGGCGCATGCGCAGCGGGCGCTCGCCGTACTCCTCCAGGGCGTGGGCGATCCAGCCCGCGGTCCGGGCGACGGCGAAGATCGTCTCACCGGCCGTGGCGGGCATGCCGTGCGAGGCCGTGAACACCGCGAGCGCCAGGTCGACGTTGGCGTGCAGAGGTGTGTGGCGGGCGGTCGTGGCGACGACGTCGCGGGCTGCGAGCAGGGCGGGCTCCGCGTCCGGGACCCGCTCCAGGAGGCCGAAGAGCACGCGCGCGCGGGGGTCCTCGCCCGCGTACAGCCGGTGGCCGAGCCCGGGGATGCGGCGGCCGGCGCGCAGCTCGTCCGCGATGACCGGGACCGCGGTGCCCTGGTCGAGGACGTCGAGCAGCAGCCGGTGGGCCAGGCCGCTGGCGGCGCCGTGCAGGGGGCCCTCCAGGACGCCGAGCCCGGCCGAGACGGCCGCGTAGGCGTGCGCGCGGGCCGAGGCGGCGACCCGGACGGCGAGCGTGGACGCGGCCAGGTCGTGGTCGGCCAGCAGGGCGAGCGCGGTGTCCAGGACGCGCAGGGACGCCTCGTCGGCGGGCCGGCCGGTCAGCCGGGCCCACAGGCGCCGCGCCAGCGGGCCCTCGTCCCGGTGATCGTGCCGGACCGGCGGCAGTGCGTCGACGAGCGTGGGGATGAGGACCCGGGCCGTGTTCAGCACGGACTCCTCGGAGAGGTCGAAGCGCAGCGGGTCCTCCGCGGCCGCGGCGATCGCCGCCACGCGCAGCCGGTCGACGGGGGAGGCGTGTTCGGACAGGGCGTCCACGGCCCGGCGGGCGACGTCGACGGTGGCGGCGGGCGCCGTGAAGGTCACGCCCGGGGCGGGCCGGCCCGTCCACAGCCATTCCGCGACCTCTTCGTAGGAGTGGCGGGCGGCCAGCTCCGTGGCGTCGACACCGCGGAAGTAGTACCGGTCCCGCTCGATCAGGGTGATGCGGGTACGGACCGACAGGTCGCCGCCCGTGCCCGGAGTCCCGGCCGCCTCGCGCCGGTTGCGCCGGGCGAGGGCCTCGACCTCCTTGGCCTCGAAGGTGCTGGCGCGGCCGCCGGGTTCGCGGCGGCTGCTGAGCAGGCCGCGGCTCACGTACGCGTACACCGTCTCGGGCTTCACGCCGAGCAGTTCGGCGGTCTCCTTGGTGGTCAGGCGTCCGGCCGGCCTGCCGGCGGGGAGGTGGGGAGCGGGTTCCTGGTCGCGCATGGGGGTCACCGTAGTCGCCTCTGCACACATTGACGGCCATGCATTGATTGGATCAACGTTGACAGGAATCGAGTCAAGCATGGACAGTCGAATCAAGTCCAGGGAGGAGAATCATGACCATCAACAGGACCGCAACCCCGCTGGTCGACGCACCGCGCGGTCTCGCGGGCGTCGTCGTCACGGAGACCGAGGTCGGTGACGTACGGGGGCGGGAGGGCTTCTACCACTACCGCCAGTACTCGGCCGTCGACCTCGCGCGGACCCGCGGCTTCGAGGACGTCTGGCATCTCCTGGTCCACGGGACGCTCCCGGACGCCGAGCGCCGCGCCGCCTTCCTCGCCGAGACCGCGCGACTGCGCCGGGTGCCCGCGGAGGTCCGCGCCGCGCTTCCCGCGATCGCCGCGGCCGGCCGTGTCTCCGGTCCGCTGGCGGGGCTGCGCACGGCCCTGTCGCTGCTCGGAGCGGCGCGGGGGCTCCGGCCGGTCTACGACATCGACCCCGACCGGCGCCGGTCGGACACCCTGGCCGTCTGCGCGGTCGTGCCCACCCTGCTGACCGCGCTGCACCGGCTCGGCCAGGGACTCGATCCGGTCGAACCGCGCGAGGACCTCCCGTACGCGGCCAACTACCTGTACATGCTGACGGGTTCGGAGCCCGACCCGCACCGGGTGCGCGCGGTCGAGCAGTACCTGATCTCCACCATTGACCACGGATTCAACGCGTCGACGTTCACCGCGCGGGTCATCGCCTCCACCGGAGCCGATGTGGCGGCCTGCCTGACCGGTGCGGTGGGCGCGCTGTCGGGGCCGCTGCACGGAGGGGCGCCGAGCCGGGCCCTGGACACCCTGGACGCCATCGGCACACCGGAGCGCATCGACTCCTGGATCCGGGAGCGGGTGCTCGCGGGGGACCGGATCATGGGCTTCGGGCACGCCGTGTACCGCACGGAGGACCCCCGCTCGCGGATGCTCAGGGAGACGGCGCTCTCCTTCGGCGGCCCGCGGGTGGACTTCGCGGTCGAGGTGGAACGCCGGGTGGAGGCGATCCTGGCCGAACTCAAACCGGGCCGCGAACTGCACACGAACGTCGAGTTCTACGCCGGTGTGGTCATGGAGCTGTGCGGGCTGCCCCGCGAGATGTTCACCCCCACCTTCGCCGCGGCCCGCGTGGTCGGCTGGAGCGCCAACATCCTGGAACAGGCGACCGACCCCAAGATCATCCGCCCACTGGCCCGCTACGTGGGCCCGGAGCCGCAGCTCTCGGCCCCCGCGCCCCTCTGAGTCCGGTCCGGGCGCCCCGTGGTCGGGCCCGGTGCCGCCCCGGCACCGGGCCGACGGCCGTGCTAGGCGTCCGGGATGTCCGCCTTCGCGCGCAGGAGCGTGTCGCGGGTGATCACCACGATGCGCTCGTAGTCGGCGCGGGCCGCGTCGGAGGGGAGCTCGGCGTCGAGCTCCGCCGTGCGGTCCGTGCCGATCACGGCGAAGTCTCCGTTCTGCAGTTCGAAGATGTCCGGGCAGGTCTGCCCGGACACGCTCCCTCTTTCACGAGGTGACGCACCGATACGGCGCACGATCTTCACGCGGATCCCGGTCCTTGCTTGGGTCGGTCAGTGGCGGTCTGCGTGCCGGCCGCCGGCGACAGGGGTGGGTTCCGGGGGTGGCAACGACGTGTAGCCCGCCGGGTCGTCGGGGTACGCGCCACGGCAGGCGGGGGCCAACCTACCCGCGATGATCGTCGCTGGGGCGCGGAGCACGGTGTCCGAGTGAGTGAATCCGTCGCGCACGGCTCCCACGCGCACCGTGCGTGCCGTCCCGTGGCGTATCGCGCGCGGACGTGGTCCCCGTGGTGCGACGGCGTTCGGGGCACTGCTCGGGTCCTGTCGTCGTCCCTTCGACGGCCCGTCAGTCCCCGGGCCCTCCGTCGCCCACGACCCACCACTCGTCCGTGTCCGCATCGTCCAATTCGGCGAGCAGGTCATCCGTCATACGGCCGAGCTCCGCCTCCTCGGAGTCGTAGGGAAGACTCGCCCTGTGGTGCCGTGTGGCCTCCCAGTAGGCCCGCACGGTCGCGCTCTGGAACAGCACACGCACATGGCCGAGGAGCTCGCTGCGGTTCAGCAGGCCCACTCGGTAGCCGTGCAGCGCATGGACGTACAGGGTGTTGGCGAACAGGTACTGCTTCTGCTCCTGCGCCGGCAGGCTGCGTTCGAAGGCGTCCAGCACCGGCAGGAGATCCGGGTCGGCCACGGCGGTCAGCAGCAGATTGCGGTGATCGCGCTGGTACTCGACCCGGGCCGCGCGCCGGTCGGCTTCACGGCGCTGCTCCTCGGCGAGATCCAGTCGCCGCAGAAGTTCGGCATTGGCCCGCAGAAGCGTCTCCACGGTGCGGCGATACGCGAGGAGCGACGCCGTGGTGCCGGTGACCGACAGGACGAGAGCCGCCGTGACGGCGCTCAGCCCCCGGTTCCCCGTCCTCTGTGTGACCATGTCAACCCCCGATTCGGGCAGCCGTCCGTCGGTCGTCGGCACGCGGGTCGACGGGTGTGCGCAGTGGGTCGACAGCAGGGGACCGGCGAGCGGAGGGCGGCGCTTGCCGTCTCCCAGAGTGCCGAGCGGCTCTGATCGGCGGGAAGGCGGCCAGGAGGCGCACAGAGGGAAGCAGGGTCGCACACCTCGGTGCCCTGTCCAACGTCTGCCCCGCAAAGCGTGCTAACAATCGTTCACTTCGCCGCGTTTCTTCCCGCTCGTATCCTGGTCGCGCAGTCGATCCTCAGCCGTGCGCCGGACCGTGCGCCGGTGTGCGCGGCCGGGTGGGATCCGAGTGGAACCGTTGGAAAGAGGTCGCCCGTTGGGGAACAGTCAGGGCAACGCCCCCCGCCCGCAGCAGATTCCGGTCGTCGTACTCGCCGGCTTTCTCGGCTCCGGGAAGACCACCCTCCTCAACCATCTGCTGCACCGCAGCGGAGGCAGCCGTATCGGGGCGATCGTCAACGACTTCGGTGCCATCGAGATCGACGCCATGGCCGTCGCCGGAGCCCTCGGCGACTCCACCGTCTCACTCGGCAACGGCTGTCTGTGCTGCGCCGTCGACGCCGGTGAACTCGACGTCTACCTGGACCGGCTCGCCGCGCCCGGCGCCGGCATCGACGTCATCGTCGTCGAGGCCAGCGGGCTCGCCGAGCCGCAGGAACTGGTCCGGATGGTGCTCGCCAGCGAACACCCCGGGATCGTCTACGGCGGTCTCGTCGAGGTCGTCGACGCGGCCGAGTTCGACGGCACCCGCGCCGCACATCCCGAGATCGACCGGCACCTCGCCCTCGCCGACCTCGTCGTGGTCAACAAGCTCGACCGGGCGCCCGACGCCGACCGGATCCTCGGCCTCGTCCGCTCCCTCACCGACCGCGCCGCCGTCGTCCCCGCCACCTACGGCCGTATCGACCCCGAGTTCCTCTTCGACCGCCGGCCCGGCGAGGAGCGCATCGGGCAGCTGTCCTTCGACGACCTGCACGACCACGGCGCCGACGGCCACGAGGACCATCTGCACACGGGCTACGACAGCCTGTCCTTCGTCTCCGTCCCGCCCATGGACCCCCGCCGGCTGATGCGGTTCCTGGACAGCCGTCCGCAGGGGCTGTACCGCATCAAGGGGTACATCGACTTCGGGCCCTACGACACCCGCAACCGGTACGCCGTCCACGCCGTCGGCCGGTTCCTGCGCTTCCGTCCGGAGCCCTGGCCGTCCGCCGACGACCGCCTCACCCGGCTCGTGCTGATCGGCTCAGGCATCGACACCGGAGCCCTGGACAAGGAGCTGGAGGCGTGCGCGAACGACGCCCCGCACGCCGACGAGCAGGGCATGTGGGGCGTCCTGCGCTATGTGCCGGGCTCCGAGGAGGAGCCCGGCGACGAGCCGTACGCGGCCGGGAGGGACGAGCCGGACGAGGCCTAGAGCACCGGCCCGGCGGCCACCGCGACCGTCTTCGGCAGCGAGGTGCCCGAGCCGTCCCGGCGCGGGTCGGTCTCCGGCAGCGTGACCGGGGTGCCGTTCTTCTGCGCCGCGTGCGCCGGGGACGGGCCCGCCCAGCCGAACGACAGGCAGTCCTCGCCCTTCAGGAACCGCTGGCAGCGCACACCGCCGGTGGCCCGGCCCTTGCGCGGGTACTGGTCGAACGGCGTCAGCTTGGCCGTCGTCTGCACCGAGTCGTCCAGCGTGCCGCGCGAACCCGCCACCGTGAAGACGACCGCGTCGGCCGCCGGGTCGACCGCCGTGAACGAGATGACCTTGGCGCCCTCGGTGAGCTTGATGCCCGCCATACCGCCCGCCGGACGGCCCTGCGGGCGCACGATGGAGGCCTGGAACCGCAGCAGCTGCGCGTCGTCCGTGATGAACACCAGGTCCTCCTCGCCGGTGCGCAGCTCCACCGCGCCGACGATCCGGTCACCGTCCTTGAGCGTGATGACCTCCAACTCGTCCTTGTTGGACGGGTAGTCGGGCACCACACGCTTGACGACACCCTGCTCGGTGCCGAGCGCCAGGCCCGGGGACGACTCGTCGAGCGTGGTCAGGCAGACCACCGTCTCGTCGTCCTCCAGGGAGACGAACTCCGCCAGCGGCGCGCCTCCGGAGAGGTTGGGCGCGGCCCCCTGCTCGGGCAGCTGCGGGAGGTCGACCACGTTGATCCGCAGCAGACGGCCGGTCGAGGTCACCGCGCCGATCTCGCCCCGCGCGGTGGCCGGGACCGCCGAGACGATCACGTCGTGCTTGACGCGCTTCGCGCCGGCCGTCGCCGGGAACGGCTCGTCGGTCGCCGTACGGGCCAGCAGACCCGTCGAGGACAGCAGTACCCGGCACGGGTCGTCGGCGACCTGCAGCGGCACGGTCGCCGCCGGGGCGCCTCCGGCCTCCAGCAGGACCGTACGCCGGTCGGTGCCGAACTTCTTCGCCACCGCGGCCAGTTCGGCCGAGACCAGCTTGCGCAGTTCCGCGTCGGACTCCAGGATCCGGGTCAGCTCCTCGATCTCCGAGATGAGCCTGTCCTTCTCCGTCTCCAGCTCGATGCGGTCGAACTTGGTGAGCCGGCGCAGCGGCGTGTCGAGGATGTACTGCGTCTGGATCTCGCTCAGCGAGAAGCGCCGCATCAGGCGCTCCTTGGCCTGCGCGGAGTTCTCACTGGACCGGATGAGCCGGATGACCTCGTCGATGTCGACCAGCGCGGTCAGCAGGCCCTCGACCAGGTGGAGCCGGTCGCGCCGCTTGGTGCGGCGGAATTCGCTGCGGCGCCGGACCACGTCGAAGCGGTGGTCGAGGTAGACCTCCAGCAGCTCCTTCAGACCGAGGGTGAGCGGCTGGCCGTCGACCAGGGCGACGTTGTTGATGCCGAAGGACTCCTCCATCGGCGTCAGCTTGTAGAGCTGCTCCAGGATCGCCTCGGGCACGAAGCCGTTCTTGATCTCGATGACCAGGCGCAGGCCGTGCGCGCGGTCGGTGAGGTCCTTGACGTCGGCGATGCCCTGGACCTTCTTCGAGTTGACCAGGTCCTTGATCTTCGCGATGACCTTCTCGGGACCGACCGTGAACGGCAGCTCGGTGACGATCAGGCCCTTGCGGCGGGCGGTGACGGTCTCGATCGCCACCGTCGCGCGCATCTTGAAGGTGCCGCGGCCGGTCGCGTACGCGTCCCGGATGCCGTCCAGGCCCACGATCCGGCCGCCGGTGGGCAGGTCGGGGCCCGGGACGTGCTTCATCAGCGCGTCCAGGTCCGCGTTCGGGAACCGGATCAGATGGCGGGCGGCGGCGATGACCTCGCGCAGGTTGTGCGGCGCCATGTTCGTCGCCATGCCGACCGCGATGCCCGACGAGCCGTTGACCAGCAGGTTCGGGAAGGCGGCCGGCAGCGCCACCGGCTCCTGCTCCTGGCCGTCGTAGTTGGGCGCGAAGTCGACCGTGTCCTCGTCGATCGACTCGGTCATCAGGCTCGTCGCCTCGGCCTGGCGGCACTCGGTGTACCGCATGGCGGCCGGCGGGTCGTCGTTGCCCAGCGAGCCGAAGTTGCCGTGGCCGTCGACCAGCGGCACGCGCATGGAGAAGGGCTGCGCCATGCGGACCAGGGCGTCGTAGATCGACGCGTCGCCGTGCGGGTGCAGCTTGCCCATGACCTCGCCGACGACACGCGCGCACTTCACGTACGAGCGGTCGGGGCGCAGGCCCATCTCGTTCATCTGGTAGACGATCCGGCGGTGCACCGGCTTGAGTCCGTCACGGGCGTCCGGCAGGGCGCGCGAGTAGATGACCGAGTACGCGTACTCGAGGTAGGAGCCACGCATCTCGTCCACGACGTCGATGTCGAGGATCCTCTCCTCGAACGAATCGTCGGGCGGCGGGGTCTTCGTGCTGCGGCGGGCCATCGCTGCCGGCTCCTCCTGATCTGGTCGCTCACCGAAGGGGCGCGCACCCTCCGGCTCGCTCTTGCTGAAGCGATTGACGGATCTGTCGCGGACCATTGTGGACCGCGGTACTGACAACCCGGGCCGCGACCCGGTCTCCGCGGACCCGCCCCGCGCCGGAAGACGCCTGGAGGGGGCCGGACGCAGGCTACGCGATCCGCTGTGGGCGTACGTCCCGCGGGAACTTCGCCGGGGCCCCGCACGCTTTGCATACAGTGGCAGGAACGGCAGGAAAACCGCGGTTTCGACGACCGCCTCCGCTCGCGAAGGGACGTACATGCCCATGGGTCACACGACCACGGCCGAGGCAGGCTCCGGGGGCCTGACAGCGACCGAGCACCGGCTGGCCAACGGTCTGCGCGTGGTGCTCTCCGAGGACCACCTGACCCCGGTGGCGGCGGTCTGCCTCTGGTACGACGTCGGGTCCCGCCACGAGGTCAAGGGGCGTACCGGCCTGGCTCACCTCTTCGAGCACCTGATGTTCCAGGGCTCGGCGCAGGTCAAGGGCAACGGCCACTTCGAGCTGGTGCAGGGCGCCGGCGGCTCGCTCAACGGCACCACCAGCTTCGAGCGCACCAACTACTTCGAGACCATGCCCGCCCACCAGCTGGAGCTCGCCCTCTGGCTGGAGGCCGACCGCATGGGCTCGCTGCTCGCCGCGCTGGACGACGACTCGATGGAGAACCAGCGGGACGTCGTGAAGAACGAGCGCCGCCAGCGCTACGACAACGTTCCCTACGGCACCGCCTTCGAGAAGCTGACCGCGCTGTCGTACCCCGAGGGCCACCCGTACCACCACACGCCCATCGGCTCGATGGCGGACCTGGACGCGGCCACGCTGGAGGACGCGCGCCAGTTCTTCCGCACCTACTACGCGCCGAACAACGCGGTGCTCTCGGTGGTCGGCGACATCGACCCGCAGCAGACCCTCGCCTGGATCGAGCGGTACTTCGGCTCCATCGCCTCCCACGACGGCAAGCCCGAGCCCCGCGACGGCTCGCTGCCGGAGACCATCGGCGGGCAGAAGCGCGAGGTCCTCGTGGAGGAGGTCCCGGCGCGCGCGCTGATGGCCGCCTACCGGCTGCCCCACGACGGCACGCGTGCGTGCGACGCGGCCGACCTCGCCCTGACCGTCCTCGGCGGAGGCGAGTCCTCCCGCCTGTACAACCGGCTGGTGCGCCGCGACCGTACGGCCGTCGCGGCCGGCTTCGGCCTGCTGCGGCTGTCCGGGGCGCCCTCCATGGGCTGGCTGGACGTGAAGACCTCCGGTGACGTCGAGGTGCCGGTCATCGAGGCCGCCATCGACGAGGAGCTGGCCCGGTTCGCCGCGGAGGGCCCGACGCCCGAGGAGATGGAGCGCGCCCAGGCCCAGTTGGAGCGCGAATGGCTGGACCGGCTCGGCACGGTAGCCGGCCGTGCCGACGAACTGTGCCGGTACGCCGTCCTGTTCGGCGACCCGCAGCTCGCGCTCACCGCCGTCAAGCGCGTCCTGGAGGTCACCCCCGAGGAGGTCCAGGAGGTCGCCAAGGCCCGGCTGCGGCCCGACAACCGCGCGGTGCTCGTCTACGAGCCGAAGTCCCCGGAGGCCGTCGAGGACGCCAAGGTCCCCGAGGACCCGGAAAAGGAAGCGACCGTAGAGGCCGGCAACGAGAACGAGGAGACGGCCAAGTGACCGAGCTCGCCACCATGGAGTTCCACCCCCGGCCGCAGCCGGGCGACGCCAAGCCGTGGGCGTTCCCGGCCCCCGAGCGCGGCACGCTGGACAACGGCCTGACCGTGCTGCGCTGCCACCGCCCCGGCCAGCAGGTCGTCGCCGTCGAGGTGATGCTGGACGCGCCCCTGGACGCCGAGCCCGCCGGCCTGGACGGTGTCGCCACGATCATGGCGCGGGCCTTCTCCGAGGGCACCGACAAGCACTCGGCCGAGGACTACGCCGCCGAGCTGGAGCGCGCGGGCGCCACGCTCGACGCGCACGCCGACCACCCCGGGGTCCGGCTCAGCCTGGAGGTCCCGGCCTCCCGCCTGGCCAAGGGCCTCGGCCTGCTCGCCGACGCCCTGCGCGCCCCCGCCTTCGCGGAGAGCGAGGTCGAGCGGCTGGTCCGCAATCGCCTGGACGAGATCCCGCACGAGCTGGCCAACCCCTCCCGCCGGGCCGCCAAGGAGCTCTCCAAGGAGCTGTTCCCGGTGACCTCGCGCATGTCCCGGCCGCGCCAGGGCACCGAGGAGACGGTCGAGAAGATCGACGCGGCGTCCGTACGCGCCTTCTACGACCGGCACGTCCGCCCCGCCACGGCCACCGTGGTCGTCGTCGGCGACCTCACCGGCACCGACCTGGGGGAGCTGCTCGGCGACACCCTCGGCGCGTGGACCGGCACGCCGGGCGAGCCGCGGCCGGTGCCGCCGGTGACCGCCGACGACACCGGCCGCGTGGTCGTCGTGGACCGGCCGGGCGCCGTGCAGACGCAGCTGCTCATCGGGCGTGTCGGCCCGGACCGGCACGACCGGGTCTGGCCCGCCCAGGTCCTCGGCACCTACTGCCTCGGCGGCACGCTCACCTCCCGCCTGGACCGCGTGCTGCGCGAGGAGAAGGGCTACACCTACGGGGTACGGGCGTTCGGGCAGGTCATGCGGTCGGCCCCGGACGGCACCGGTGCCTCGATGCTCGCCATCAGCGGCTCCGTGGACACGCCGAACACCGGTCCCGCGCTGGACGACCTGTGGAAGGTGCTGCGCACCCTCGCGGCGGAGGGCCTGACCGACGCCGAGCGGGACGTCGCCGTGCAGAACCTCGTCGGGGTGGCGCCGCTGAAGTACGAGACCGCGGCGGCCGTCGCGAGCACCCTGGCCGACCAGGTCGAGCAGCACCTGCCCGACGACTTCCAGGCGACGCTGTACCGGCAGCTGGCCGCGACGGGCACGGTCGAGGCGACCGCGGCCGTCGTCAACGCCTTCCCGGTGGACCGGCTGGTGACCGTCCTCGTCGGCGACGCCTCCCAGATCAAGGCGCCGGTCGAGGCGCTCGGCATCGGCGAAGTCACCGTCGTCACGGCCGAATAGCGGCCGCTGCCGCGGAGCACGGCACGCGTGCGTGGGGCCCTGCCGACCTACGGGTCGTCAGGGCCCCCGCCGTTCCACTCGCTTCACCAGATGCCCGATTTGGGGCGGAGGTTGCCTGTCTGCCCTGTGGGATGCGCTACAAAAACCCGGATCCGTTTGAGGATTGAAAGCGGGCTTCCGTAGGTTCGTCCAGGCTGTTCGTCACGCACCACGCCGCGCCCGCGGCACCGGACAGTCATCGCCGAGTCCCCGTACGGCGCGAGCCAGGGGAGCCGGGGACCCATCGTCCCTGGGGTGAATCGGGCGCCCGCGCGTGAGCGAGGGGGCCCGTAGGAGACCTTCCTGCTCCGAACCCGTCAGCTAACCCGGTAGGCGAGAAGGAAGGAAAGGACCAGCCACTTCATGGCGTTCATGTGCGCCACCGGGAAGCATCGCAAGCCCGGCCGGGTCAAGCGCACCACCGCGCAGGCGGCCGGTGTCGCCGCCCTCACCACCACGGGTGTCGTCGGCACCCTCGCCGCGTCGCCGGCGCTCGCCGCCGAGAACGCCGCCGAGCAGACCGGCCTCACGCCCGTCGTGACCGTCAGCGACGACGTCGCGGAGCAGATCAGCGCGCAGGCGGACGCCCAGAAGCAGGCCGCCGAGCAGCAGGCCGCCGAGGAGGCCGCCGCCAAGGCCGCCGCCGCCAAGGTCAAGGAGGAGCGCGAGGCCAGGGCCCGCGCCGCCCGCGAGGCCGAGCGCAAGCGCCTCAACGCGTTCGTCGCCCCGATCGTGCACTCCTACGTGTCCACCGCCTACAAGGCCAGCAGCTCGCTGTGGTCCTCCGGCTCCCACACCGGTATCGACTTCCACGCGGCCAGCGGCACGTCCGTCCACGCGGTCGGCTCCGGCACCGTCGTCTCCACCGGCTGGGGCGGCGCGTACGGCAACCAGATCGTGATCCGGATGGCCGACGGCATGTACACCCAGTACGGCCACCTGTCGTCCATCGGTGTCACGGTCGGCCAGAAGGTCGTCCCCGGCCAGCAGATCGGTCTGTCCGGCGCGACCGGCAACGTCACCGGCCCGCACCTCCACTTCGAGGCCCGTACGAGCCCCGACTACGGCTCGGACGTCGACCCCATCAGCTATCTCCGCAACCACGGCGTGAACGTCTGACGCCACCGCGCGGACATGCGAAAGCCCCGGCTCACCGAGCCGGGGCTTTCGCCGTTTCCGCCTGATCCCCACCGGACCGCTGTCCAAAAAATATCCATGGATTCCGGCCTGCCGTCGGAAATTCGGCCTCTTTGGAATAGAGTCACGGAAAGGGCGTCCCCTGCGGGCGTTTCACGGGGATTAAGGCGGAGGTCGGTCATGCGTGTTCCGGCGCATTCGGTGTGCACGGCGATCCGGGACGACATCGTCGCCGGTGTCCACGAGCGCGGCGGCCGGCTCACCGAGGAAGTGCTGGCCCGCCGCTACGGCGTCTCGCGCGTCCCCGTCCGTGAGGCCCTGCGCACCCTGGAGGCGGAGGGGTTCGTGGTGACCCGCCGGCACGCGGGCGCGTGCGTGGCCGAACCGACCGCGCAGGAGGCCGCCGACCTGCTGGAGATGCGCCTGCTCCTGGAGCCGCTCGGCGCGGCACGGGCGGCACAGCGGCGTACGGAGGCCCATCTCAAGGTGCTGCGCGGCCTGGTGCGGCTGGGCCAGGAGCGGGCCAGGAGGGGCGGCAGCGAGGAGTTGCGCGCACTGGGCGGCTGGTTCCACGAGACGCTGGCGCAGGCCTCCGGCAGCCCCTCGCTGGCCTCGATGCTCACCCAGCTGCGCCACAAGATCGCCTGGATGTACGCGGTGGAGGCCCCGCAGAGCCCGCCGGACTCCTGGGCCGAGCACGGCGCGATCGTGGACGCGGTGGCACGCGGCGACGGCGAGCGCGCGCGGGCGGTCACGGCGCTGCACGCCGAGCGCGCGACGGGCGCGCACCGTCTGCGCTTTTCCGGCGGCGCCGAGCGTGTGAGGACTTCGCAACATGCCGTCAACACGACGGGCCGCCGGTATTAACACGGGTGTCGTATACAAAGAGAGGGAATTCGGTGGGGGTTGTTTTCCGCTGCCCGAATTCCTCCGTGCGGTGATTTGCGCGCGGTGATTTCGCCAGGCGATCGAAGCCGCTCGAAATGCCGAAGCCGCGCCGCCCGGAAAGGCGACGCGGCTGCGGCGTTCGGACGCGAGGTGCTCAGACCGTCTCGGGCAGCTCTTCCAGGCCCTCGGCGACCAGCTTGGCCAGGCGGTCCAGGGCGGCGTCCGCGCCCTCGGCCTCCGAGGCGAGGACGATCTCCTCGCCGCCCTGGGCGCCCAGACCCAGGACGGCCAGCATGGAGGCCGCGTTGACGGGGTTGCCCCCGGCCTTGGCGATCGTCACCGGGACGCCTGTGGCCGTGGCGGCTCGGACGAAGATGGAAGCGGGGCGGGCGTGGAGGCCCTCGGCCCAGCCGACGTTGACGCGGCGCTCAGCCATGTGTTGCTGCCCTTCAGTCTTCAGGGTTGTCTAGACCAGTTTCCCATACCGTGAAGCGTGCCCGGAGCGGACCTCCGTCCCCTCCGTTACGGCGCCGGACCGCGGCCTCGGTCCGGCTGTCGTCCTCCACAGACTGCCTCGCGCCGTTGTCGTACGCGAGCCGTACTCTGGGGCCCATGCAGACCTCGGCGGATCGGCAGGAGCGGCACGAGTACCCCACTCACTGGGAGGCCGACGTGGTGCTGCGCGACGGAGGCACCGCGCGCATCCGGCCCATCACCGCCGACGACGCCGACCGCCTGGTCAGCTTCTACGAGCAGGTCTCCGACGAGTCGAAGTACTACCGCTTCTTCGCGCCGTACCCACGGCTCTCCGCCAAGGACGTCCACCGCTTCACGCACCACGACTTCGTGGACCGGGTGGGACTCGCGGCCACCATCGGCGGCGAGTTCATCGCCACCGTACGCTACGACCGCATCGGCGCCGACGGGATGCCCGCCTCCGCCCCCGCCGACGAGGCCGAGGTGGCCTTCCTGGTGCAGGACGCCCACCAGGGCCGCGGTGTCGCCTCCACCCTGCTGGAGCACGTCGCGGCCGTCGCGCGCGAGCGCGGCATCCGCCGCTTCGCCGCCGAGGTGCTCCCCGCCAACACCAAGATGATCAAGGTGTTCACGGACGCCGGCTACACACAGAAGCGCAGCTTCGAGGACGGGGTCGTACGCCTGGAGTTCGACCTCGAACCCACCGACCGCTCCGTCGCCGTGCAGCGCGCCCGGGAGCAGCGCGCCGAGGCCCACTCGGTACGCCGGCTCCTCGTGCCCGGCTCCGTGGCGGTCGTCGGCGTCGGCCGCAGCCCCGGCGGCGTCGGCCGCAGCACCCTCGGCAACCTCCGGGACGCCGGCTACACCGGCCGGCTGCACGCCGTGAACAACGCCTTCCCCGAGGACCTCGACGAGGTCGACGGGGTGCCGGCGTACCGCTCGGTGCGGGACATCGAGGGGCACGTGGACCTCGCCGTCGTCGCCGTACCGGCCGAGCACGTGCCCTCGGTGGTCGCCGAGTGCGGTGAACACGGCGTCCAGGGTCTCGTCGTGCTCTCCGCCGGATACGCCGAGAGCGGCCCCGAGGGCCGCGAACGGCAGCGCGCCCTCGTCCGGGCCGCGCGCGCGTACGGGATGCGGATCATCGGCCCGAACGCCTTCGGGGTCATCAACACCGCACCGGACGTCCGGCTGAACGCCTCCCTCGCCCCCGAGATGCCCCGCCCCGGCCGCATCGGACTGTTCGCCCAGTCCGGCGCCATCGGCATCGCCCTGCTGTCCCGGCTGCACCGGCGCGGCGGTGGCGTCACCGGCGTCACCGGCGTGTCCACCTTCGTCTCCGCCGGCAACCGCGCGGACGTCTCCGGCAACGACGTCCTCCAGTACTGGTACGACGACCCCGAGACCGACGTCGTCCTCATGTACCTGGAGTCCATCGGCAACCCCCGCAAGTTCAACCGGCTCGCCCGGCGGACGGCAGCCGCGAAGCCGCTGGTCGTGGTGCAGGGGACCGGGGCCGCGCCGCAGGGCCACGCCGTGCGGGCCACACGGCTCCCGCACGCGACCGTCTCCGCGCTGCTCCGGCAGGCCGGGGTGATCCGGGTCGACACCATCACCGAGCTGGTCGACGCGGGCCTCCTCCTCGCCCGGCAGCCGCTGCCCGCCGGACCGCGGGTGGCGATCCTCGGCAACTCCGAGTCGCTGGGCGTGCTGACGTACGACCGCTGCCTCGCGGAGGGGCTGCGGCCGTCGCGTCCGCTGGACCTGACGACCGGGGCGACGGCGGAGGAGTTCCACCGGGCGCTGAGCGCCGCCCTGGCCGACGACACGAACGACGCCGTCGTGGTGACGGCGATCCCGGCCATCGGGGAGACGTCGCCGGGCGACGCAGAGCTGGCGGAGGCGCTGCGGTCCGCTGCGGCGGACGTCCCGGGCAAGCCGGTGCTGGTGGTGCACGTGGAACTCGGAGGGCTGGCGGAGGCACTGTCCGCCGCCGCGAGCACCGCACCGCAGGCCGCCGGGAAGGCATCCGGCGCCACGGATCGCGCCCACCCCGCGGTACGCCTGCTCCCCGCGGCGGAAGGCTTGCCGGCCACCGCCGCGGGACCGTCCGTGGCCATGACGCCCCCGGCGGAGGGCACCCGTCTCATCCCGGCCTACCCCGCCGCGGAGCGCGCGGTCCGCGCCCTCGCCGAGGCCGTGCGGTACGGGCAGTGGCGGCGCGAGGCGGCCGACCCCGGGAAGGTGCCCGAGTACGACGACATCGACGAGAAGGGCGCCGCCCGGCTGATCGGCGAGCTCCTCGCGCGCGGGGAGGGGCTCACCATCTCCGACGCGCAGACCTGCGAGCTGCTCGGCGAGTACGGCATCCCCGTGCGGCGCGCGCTGCCCGCCCCCACCCCCGACGCCGCCGCCGAGGCCGCCGGCAGCCTCGGCTACCCGGTGGCCCTGAAGGCGACCGCCCCGCACCTCAGGCACCGCGCCGACCTCGGCGGCGTCCGCCTGGACCTCGCGGACGAGGAGCAACTGCGGCGGGCGTACGCCGAGTTGACCGAGCTGTTCGGGAAACCGGAGGAGCTGCGGCCGGTGGTGCAGGGGATGGCACCGCGCGGGGTCGACACGGTCGTCCGCGCCGTGATCGATCCGGCGGCCGGGGCCGTGCTGTCCTTCGGGCTCGCCGGGGCCGCCTCGCAGCTGCTGGAGGACACGGCGCACCGGCTGGTTCCGGTCACCGACCGGGAGGCGACCTCGCTGGTGCGGTCCATCCGCACGGCACCGCTGCTGTTCGGCTGGCGCGGCTCCACCCCCGTCGACACCCCCGCGCTGGAGGAACTGCTGCTGCGCGTCTCCCGGCTCGTGGACGACCATCCCGAGGTGGTCGCCGTCACGCTGGAGCCGGTCGTCGTCGCCCCGCACGGCGTGAGCGTCCTCGGCGCCACGGTGCGCCTCGCACCCCCACCGGCCCGCGACGACCTCGGCCCCCGCACGATGCCGGCGTACTGAACCGGGTTCTCGCGCGGTTCCCCGCGTCCCTCGGGTCGGCCGCCCTCCCGCCGGCTCCCGGTGACCGCCTGCTCGCCCCCGGCCGTCCGGGCGGCCCCGTGCCCGTCCCGCCCGGTCCGGGTGACTGGCCCGGAGTGCCCTTGCCCACGGATTAGGATGGACGCCATGGCCAAGACCAGTACGACGACCCAGGGGCTGCGTGCGGCGATCGAGCGCAGCGGCTACTACCCGGCCCTCGTGGCCGAGGCGGTGGAGGCCGCCGTGGGCGGCGAGCCCATCCGGTCGTACCTGGTCCACCAGGAGACGACGTTCGACCAGAACGAGGTGCGCCGGCACGTGACGGTGCTGGTGCTCACCGGCAACCGCTTCATCGTCAGCCACACCGACGAGCAGGCCGCCGACACCACGTCCCCGACCCCGTACGCCACCACCTCCACCGAGTCCGTGAAGATCGGCCGGATCTCCTCCGTCGTGGTGAGCCGCGTGGTCGCCAACCCCGAGCAGTACGCGCCGGGCACGCTGCCCCGCGAGGTCGTGCTGACCATCGGCTGGGGCGCGGTCAGCCGCATCGACCTGGAGCCCGCCGCCTGCGGCGACCCCAACTGCGACGCCGACCACGGCTACACGGGCAGCTCCACCGCCGACGACCTCAGCCTGCGCGTCAGCGAGGCCGGCGACGGCCCCGAGACGGTGCGCCAGGCGCTCGCCTTCGCGCAGGCCATCTCGGAGGCGACCGCGGACGTCAGCCGCTGATGTCCCAGCTCTCCGCCTGGGACCACCCGGAACCGCTGGCCCTGGAGTCCGCGCCGCTGCCCGAGTACGGCAGCGGCTCCCTCGCCGACCTGCTGCCCACCCTGGCCGCCGGAATGGGCGTCCCCGGCCTCACCGCCACGATCGAGGAGCTGACCGCGGCCGACCGGGCCTGCGTCTTCCTGATCGACGGGCTCGGCTGGGAGCAGCTGCGGGCACACCCCGACGAGGCGCCGTTCCTCGCCTCCCTGCTCGGCAGCTCCCGCGGCGGCACGGGCCGCCCGCTCACCGCCGGCTACCCGGCGACCACCGCGACCTCCCTCGCCTCCGTCGGCACCGGCCTGCCGCCGGGCGCCCACGGCCTGCCCGGATACAGCGTGCGCAACCCGGCCACCGGCGAGCTGATGAACCAGCTCCGCTGGCAGCCGTACACGAACCCGCGCCCCTGGCAGCCGTACCCGACCGTCTTCCAGCTGGCCCACGACGCCGGGGTGCACGCCGCCCAGGTGTCCTCGCCCACCTTCGCGCAGACCCCGCTCACCAAGGTGGCGCTCAGCGGTGGCACGTTCCTCGGCCGGCTGACCGGTGAGGAGCGCATGGACCTCGCGGCCGAGCAGCTCGCCGCCGGCGACCGCTCGCTGGTGTACACGTACTACGCCGAACTGGACGGCGCCGGGCACCGCTACGGCGTCGCCTCCGACACCTGGCGCGGCCAGCTCATGTACGTCGACCGGCTCGTCCAGCGGCTCGCCGAGCAACTGCCGCCGCGCAGCGCGCTGTACGTCACCGCCGACCACGGCATGGTCGACGTCCCGTTCGACGACGAGCACCGCATCGACTTCGACGCGGACTGGGAGCTGCGCGCCGGGGTCGCCCTGCTGGGCGGCGAGGGGCGGGCCCGGCACGTGTACGCGGTACCGGGCGCCGAGAACGACGTGCTGACCTGCTGGCGCGAGGTGCTCGGCGAGCAGTTCTGGGTGGCCTCGCGGGACGAGGCGATCGCGGCCGGCTGGTTCGGGCCGCACATCGACGAGCGGGTGTACCAGCGGCTCGGCGACGTGATCGCGGCGGCGCACGACGACGTCCTGATCATCGCCTCCGAACGGGAGCCCAAGGAGTCGGCGCTGGTCGGCAACCACGGTTCGATGACCCCCGCCGAGCAGCTGGTCCCGCTGCTCGAAGTACGCTCCTGAACCTCCCACCCGTCCCGACGACTCGCCGAAAGGTGCTCAACTCCTCATGCCCGAGCTGGTGTTCTTCTCCGGAACGATGGACTGCGGGAAGTCGACGCTGGCTCTGCAGATCGAGCACAACCGGTCCGCGCGCGGCCTGGTCGGCATGATCTTCACCCGCAACGACCGCGCGGGCGAGGGCAAGCTGTCCTCCCGGCTCGGCCTGGTCACCGACGCGGTGGAGGTCGCCGAGGACCAGGACCTGTACGGCTACCTCGTGGACCACCTCTCGCGGGGCCGCCGGGCCGACTACGTGATCGCCGACGAGGCCCAGTTCCTCGCCCCCGGGCAGATCGACCAGCTCGCGCGCGTGGTGGACGACCTCGGGATCGACGTGTTCGCCTTCGGGATCACCACCGACTTCCGCTCCAAGCTCTTCCCCGGCTCGCAGCGGCTGGTGGAGCTGGCCGACCGGATCGAGGTGCTCCAGGTGGAGGCGCTGTGCTGGTGCGGCGCCCGGGCCACGCACAACGCCCGCACGATAGGCGGCGAGATGGTGGTCGAGGGCGCCCAGGTGGTCGTGGGCGACGTGAACCAGTCCGCGGGCGAGGTCGGCTACGAGGTGCTGTGCCGGCGCCACCACCGGCGCCGGATGACCGCCGCGTCGGCCCGTGCGGCGGCCCTGTCCCCGGACGTCCTGCCCGTCTCACCGGCCTGAGGGCGTTCCCTCCGGCCGGTTCGAGGACGCCCTCGGCCAGGGCTCAGTGCGGGTCCTGGAGCACGTCGAACTCGGCGCCCTCCGGGTCCGCCACCGTCGCCACCCGGCCGTGCGGGCTGTCGTGGGCCGGCCGGAGCACCCGGCCGCCGAGGCGGACGACCTGCCCCAGCGTCACGTCGACGTCGGCGACCTCGAAGTACGTCCGCCAGTACGAGCCACGGTCCCGGGGCAGCGCGTGGCCCATGCCGTGCAGGCCCGCCACCGGACGGCCGCCGAGGTGCAGCGTGACGTAGTCGAGGTCGGCGGACAGCACCGGTTCCTCCTCGTAGCCGAACACGGTCGAGTAGAACTTGGCGACGCTCTCGGTCTCGAAGGTGACCAGTTCGTTCCAGGCGGGGGTGCCGGGCACCCCGGTGATCGCCGTGCCCAGGTGCGCGGACCCCTGCCAGATCCCGAACACCGCCCCGGACGGGTCGGAGGCGATGGCCATCCGCCCGGCCTCGGCCGCGTCCAGCGGGCCCACCGCGACCGTGCCGCCGCACAGCCGTACCGTGTCGGCGGTCCGGTCGACGTCGTCGGAGGCGAGGTACGGGGTCCAGGCGACGGGCAGCCGGCGGTCCGGAAGGTGGCCCATCCCCGCCACCTCGCGCCCGTCGAGCAGCGCCCGCACGTACGGTCCGAGCTGCTGCGGGCCCGGCCGGAACTCCCAGCCGAACAGCTCACCGTAGAAGTCCTCGGTGGCGGCCAGCTCGTGCACCATCAGGCTCACCCAGCAGGGCGTGCCGGGCGCGCGCGGCGCGTGCGGACCGGCGGACTCCCGTGCCTCGGTCATCGATCACTCTCTCCCCGGCCCCTCTCGGTGGCCGTGTCGCTTCCGCTACCCGGCTGGGTGTCCACGCCGACCGCGTGTACGCCCGTGCCGGTGCCCGCATCCTCCGCCTCGCCGCCTGCCGGCCGCGCCGGAACCCGGCGGTGTCCCGGGGAGGATGCCTCTACTGCCGTCGTTCGCCGCTTCCTGACGATGGCCGGCGGATGTCCGTCGGCTGTACAGCCCGTGCTCGATCCCATACGCCTGGTGATCGAGGCTGTCCGGCCGAGCAGAGTAGCCGGACCTGGACGCCGCGGCCACCCCTGGCGTATGGATGGACGCCATGAGAGCCATCATCACCGCGACCGAACTCGCCCACGAGCTCCGCCCCGGGGTCACCCCGCCCGTGCTGCTGGACGTCCGCTGGCAGCTGAGCGTGGCCAAGGCGGCGGGTGCGCCGGCCTTCGACGGACGCGCCGAGTACGCGGCCGGGCACCTGCCCGGCGCGGTCTTCGTCGACCTGGACCGGGAGCTCGCCGCCGCGGCGGGGGCCCACGGCCGCCATCCGCTGCCCGATCTCGCGGAGTTCGGCGCCGCGATGCGCCGTGCGGGCGTGTCGGCGGACCGGCCGGTCGTCGTCTACGACGGCGGGCAGGGCTGGGCGGCCGCGCGCGCGTGGTGGATGCTGCGTTCGACGGGTCACCCGGACGTGCGGGTCCTCGACGGCGGGTTGCCGTCCTGGCAGGGCGACCTGTCCACAGGGACGCCCGCACCGGCCGAGGGCGACTTCGTGCCGGCACCCACCGCCGCGGGGCTGCTGGACGCGGACGGGGCCGCGGCCCTGGCCCGCACGGGTGTGCTGCTCGACGCCCGCGCGGGGGAGCGGTACCGCGGTGAGGTGGAGCCGATCGACCGGGTCGGCGGCCACATCCCGGGGGCGGTGTCGGCCCCGACGACGGAGAACGTGGGCCCCGACGGCCGATTCCTGCCCGCGGCGGAGCTCAGGGACCGCTTCAAGGCCCTGGGCGTCTCCGGGGACACCCGGGTCGGCGTGTACTGCGGTTCGGGCGTCTCGGGCGCCCACGAGGTGCTCGCGCTGGCCGTGGCCGGCGTTCCCGCGGACCTGTACGTCGGCTCGTGGTCCGAGTGGTCCTCCGACCCGGCAAGGCCCGTGGCGGTGGGCGCCGACCCGCAGTAGGAGGCGGCACACGCACGAGGAGGGGGCACGCGCGCGTGCCCCCTCCTCGTGTTGTCCGCGGCCGGTTACTCCTGCTTCTTGCGGCGTGTGCCGAACACGATCTCGTCCCAGCTCGGGACGGCCGCGCGGCGGCCGGGGCGTACGCCGTCGGCCTCGGCCTGACGGTCGGTCGACCCGATGAGCCGGTCGCGGTGGCCGCCGACGGAGCGCGGCATGAGCACGTCCGCGTAGGCCGAACCGGCCGAGGCGGCGGGTGCCGGGGGCTCTTCCGCCGCGGGTTCCTCGACGGGTTCGTCCTCGGTGTCGGCCGGGCGTTCCGGGACGACCAGGTCGCCGCGGAAGCTCGGCACGGCCTCCAACAGGCTGGTCAGCGAGTCGCGTTCGCCCGTGGTCTCCTCGACGGGCTCGGACGGCTGCGCGGGCAGGCTGGGCCGCTCCCGGTCGCCACGGTCGAGCGCGCGGTCCATGGTGCGCTCACGCGGCAGCCGGGCGATGCGCGGGACGAACGGGAAGCTCGGCTCGGGCACGGCGAGGTCGTCGGACTCGCCGATCAGCGAGCGCGCCTCGTCGTCCACGGCCTGCACGAGCCGCCGGGGCGGGTCGTACGTCCAGCTCGCCGAGTGCGGTTCGCCCGCGACCAGGTACACGAGGAGGACTTCCCAGGTGCCGTCGTCGCGGCGCCAGGAGTCCCACTGCACGGTGTCCTTGTCGGCACCGCGCAGCAACAGCCGCTCCTGGACGGTCTCGCCGAGCAGCGGGCCGGAGTTCTCACCGGGGCGGCGGACGGGGGTCTTACGGGCGCGCTCGGCCATGAAGGCGCGTTCGGCCAGCACGGGACCCTCGAAGCGCCGTACCCGGTCGACGGGAATGCCGGCGAGCTGGGCCACCTCTTCCGCGGTGGCACCGGCGCGTATACGCGCCTGGATGTCACGGGGCCGGAGATGGCTCTCGACCTCGATCTCGATCTGGCCGAGGCGGGGCCGGTCGCCACGGACGGCGGCACGCAGCCGCTCGTCGATCGGAAGCGTGTACTCCGTGGAGTCGGCAGCCTTCAGCACCAGTCGTGTGCCGTCATTCGAGACGGCCACGACACGCAGTTCGGGCATGGGGACCTCCCGGGTGGTGCCTGCCGACGTCACGTGCGTCGCTGCTTCCGCTAGTCGAGTGTGGCCTGCCCGGGTGCAGCCTGCCACAACCTTGCCGAGTTGCCCGGCGTGTCGGGCACGGGCCCGGGACCGCCGTTATGGCACGGTTACCTGTTCGCAACGCTAAGTGACCAACTCCATCACCCTGTGCAACCAGCCCCCCTCCCGGCGGTCCTGCAAGGCCACGGGCACCCTGGTGGGAGGCCGGACCCAGGGCTCGCAACAGTACTCCATTCGGACCACGTGCGTGGATTGGCGCGCCGCCCAACTTCTGGCAAGGGGTGCGACTTGGCCGTCCGCAACCGGTTTTGTCGATCATGAACGTGGCGAACTTCACGGAACCCCCGGAAACGGAACCAATGGTTTCGTTCCTACGTCCCTTTCTGGTGCAGTCGCCGACCGATGTCGGCAAGCACAGGGAGTGCACCGTCGTGTGCGTGCATGAGCGGTGATGTACGGGAAGGGAAGGCAAGTTCCGGGTATGCGTGAGACGCCCGACACGGGGCGGAAGCGGATGGACCTGAGCGTCCCCCAGGTCGCGGGCAGCGCCCTGGCGGCGGTCGTGGCGGCCAAACTGGCCTCGTACTTCGGGGTGTACGGCACGATCCTCGGCGCCGGGGTCGTCAGTGTCGTCGCCACCTGCGGCGGCACCGTCTTCCAGCACTTCTTCAAGCGGACCGGGGAGCAGCTGCGCGAGGCGAAGACGGCCCCCCGCCCGAGGGGACAGCTGCCGCCGGAGCCGGGCGGGTTCACCGAGGGCACCGTCTACCGCGCCCGGGTGCGCGGGTGGCGCCGGCCGGTGGTCGCCGCCGCCGTGGTGTTCGGGGTGACGATGGCGGGCATCAGCAGCTACGAACTGGTGTCGGGCAACCGTTTCGGCGGTGGCGGGGGCACGACGGTCAGCGACGCCGTCACCGGACGGAGCCCGGTCCCGAGGGGGTCCGGGCCGTCGTCCCCCGCGAAGTCCGGTGAGGCCGGGGCCCCTTCGGGTACGCCGTCCTCCGGGCGGGCGCCCTCCGCCGGCACCGGCACGGACACCGGCGGGAGTCCGGCCCCGGCGCCCAGCGCCTCGACGGCCGGGCCGTCCGGCGGGGATGCCTCCACCTCCGCGCCGTCCCCCGCGCCCAGTGGGTCCGCCGCGACGCCTACGCCCCCAGCACCCTCCGCACGTAGTCGTTCTGGAACAGCCGTTCCGGGTCCAGCCGGTTCCGCAGCTCCGTGAATTCACCGAAACGCGGGTACACCCGGGAGAAGTACTCGGCGTCCCGCGTGTGGACCTTGCCCCAGTGCGGCCGGCCCTCGTGCGCGGTGAAGATGCGCTCCGCGGCGGTGAAGTAGGCCTGGTACGGCGTGCCGCGGAACATGTGCACGGCGATGTAGGCGCTGTCCCTGCCGGAGGCGGTGGACAGGGCGATGTCGTCGGCCGGGGCGGTGCGCACCTCGACCGGGAAGCTGACGCGCAGCCCCGAGCGGTCGACCATGGTCCTCAGCTCGCGCAGGGTCTCCGTCAGGGCCTCACGCGGGACGGCGTACTCCATCTCCACGAAACGCACCCGGCGCGGCGAGGTGAACACCTTGTACGGGATGTCGGTGTACGTCCGCGCGGACAGGGCCCTGCTGGAGACGCGCGCGATGGCCGGGATGCCGGCGGGGACGGCCCGCCCCGCCCACTGGGCCACCTGGAAGACGCCGTTGGAGAGGAACTCGTCCTCGAACCAGCCGGCGATCGGGCCCACGGGTTGCTCGGGCCCGGCGCTGCGGTTGTTGCGCTTGGTGTTGGTGCTGCCGGTGTGCGGGAACCAGTAGAACTCGAAGTGCTCGTTCTCGGCCCACAGTTGATCGAACTCGGCGAGGACCCGCTCGAAGGGCATCGGTTCCTCGCGCGCGGTGAGCAGGAACAGGGGCTCGACGGCGAAGGTGATCGCGGTGACGACACCGAGCGCGCCGAGGCCTATTCGGGCGGCGGCGAACACCTCCGGGTTCTCCTTCTCGGAGCAGGTGAGCACCGAGCCGTCCGCCGTGACGAGTTCGAGCCCTTTGATCTGGGCGGCGATGGAGGCGGACTCGCGGCCCGTGCCGTGGGTGCCGGTGCTGGTGGCGCCGGAGACGGTCTGCTCCATGATGTCGCCCATGTTGGTGAGCGACAGGCCCTCGCGCGCGAGGGCCGTGTTGAGCCTCTTCAGCGGGGTGCCCGCCTCCACCGTGACCGTCATCGACGCGCGGTCGATGCCGCGGATGCCGGTCAGCAGTTGAGGGCGGATCAGCACGCCGTCGGTCGCGGCGATGGAGGTGAAGGAGTGCCCGGTGCCGACGGCCTTCACCTTCAGGCCGTCCTCGGCGGCCCGGCGCACCGCGGCGGCCAGTTCCTCCACGGAGGCCGGCGCGACCTGCCGGGCGGGCCGGGCGGAGACGTTCCCGCCCCAGTTACGCCAGGTGCCGTTCTTCCCGCTCGCTGTGCTGCTCAACGGTGCCTCCCCGACCCGCGGCCGGCCTGCGCAGCCGGCGGTACCCGAGGAAACCGACCGCGATCGCGGCGGCCCCGGACGCGACCGGAACCCCGTACCCGGCGCGCGCCCCGGCTGCGTCGATCACCCAGCCGGCCGCGGAGGAGCCGAGCGCGACGCCGACCGCGAGGCCGGTGCTCACCCAGGTCATGCCCTCGGTGAGCTTCGCGCGAGGTACGTGCTCTTCGATGAGGGACATCGTCGTGATCATCGTCGGTGCGATGGACAGCCCCGAAACGAACAGCGCCACGGCCAGAAGCGGCAGGTTTCCGACCAGTAGGAGGGGGATCATACTCACGGACATCGCCGCCACGCCCAGCAGCCAGCGACGTTCCGGCGCCCCGGCGAAGCGCAGCAGTCCGAAGACGACTCCCGCCAGGCAGGAACCGGCCGCGTACAGCGCGAGGACCAGGCTCGCGGCGCCCTGGTGGCCGCGCTCGTCGGCGAAGGCGACGGTGACCACGTCCACCGATCCGAAGATCGCGCCCGTCGCCACGAACGTGGCCACCAGGACCTGAAGTCCCGGCGCGCGCAGGGCGCTGCCGCCGCCGTGGTGCTCGCGCGGATGCGGCTCGGGTTCGGTCGCCCGCTGGGAGGTGAGCCAGAGGACGCCGGCCGCCAGGAAGCACCCGGCCAGCAGGGGGCCCGCCTCAGGGAACCACGCCGTCGACAGTCCGATGGAGATGATCGGGCCGAAGATGAAGCAGACCTCGTCGACGACCGACTCGAACGAGTACGCGGTGTGCAGCTTCGGCGTGCCCCGGTACAGCGCCGCCCAGCGCGCCCGGATCATCGCGCCCAGGCTCGGCACCGAGCCGATCCCGGCCGCGCAGACGAACAGCACCCAGTCGGGCCACCGGTAGTGCGCCGCGAGCAGCAGGCCGGCCGCCGCGGCGAGGGCCACCAGGGTCGCGGGACGCAGGACCCGGCGCTGCCCGTGCCGGTCCACCAGCCGGGAGATCTGCGGTCCGACCGCCGCCGCGGACAGCGCGATGGTGGCCGACAGCGCCCCCGCGAGGCCGTACCGACCGGTGAGCCGGGAGACCATCGTGACCACGCCGATGCCCATCATCGACAGCGGCATCCGGCCGAGGAAGCCCGCGGCGGAGAAGGCCTTGGTGCCCGGCGCGTCGAACAGGGCTCTGTAGGGGCTGGGCACGAGGTCTCCGGAACGGGTCGTAAGGCGCGAATGCGGCTGATACAGCTTACGAGTAAGGACACCCTAAGCGCACCCGAAAATACGGCAGGAAAAACCGTACTAAACCGTATGGAACTCGACTCTTCACCCTGCTGTTGCCCGCCCGTCAGCACGGGGTGGGAGGATCAAGACATGCCAGACGTGCTCGATGCCACTCCGTACGACGCCCTGCTCCTGCTCTCCTTCGGCGGTCCCGAAGGCCCGGACGACGTGGTCCCGTTCCTGGAGAACGTCACCCGCGGGCGCGGCATCCCGAAGGAACGCCTGAAGGAAGTCGGTCAGCACTACTTCCTGTTCGGCGGGGTCAGCCCCATCAACGACCAGAACCGCGCCCTGCTGGACGCCCTGCGCAAGGACTTCGCCGAGCACGGCCTGGACCTGCCGGTCTACTGGGGCAACCGCAACTGGGCGCCGTATCTGACGGACACCCTGCGCGAGATGGCGGCCGACGGCCGCCGGCGCGTTCTGGTCCTCGCCACCAGTGCCTACGCCTCCTACTCGGGCTGCCGCCAGTACCGCGAGAACCTCGCCGACGCCCTGGCCGCCCTGGAGGCCGAGGGAGTGGAGCCGCCGAGGGTCGACAAGCTCCGGCACTACTTCAACCACCCGGGCTTCGTCGAGCCGATGACCGACGGGGTGCTGCGCTCCCTCGCCGACCTCCCCGAGGACGTCCGGGCCGGCGCCCACATCGCCTTCACCACCCACTCCATCCCGACCGCCGCCGCCGACACCTCCGGCCCGGTCGAGGCGCACGGCGAGGGCGGGGCGTACGTCGAGCAGCACCTGGACGTGGCCCAGCTGATCGCCGACGCCGTCCGCGAGCGCACCGGTGCCGACCACCCCTGGCGGCTCGTCTACCAGTCCCGCTCGGGCGCCCCGCACATCCCGTGGCTGGAGCCGGACATCGTCGACCACCTGGAGGAGCTGCACGGCGCCGGCGTCCCGGCCGTCGTCATGGCCCCCATCGGCTTCGTCTCCGACCACATGGAGGTCCTCTACGACCTCGACACCGAGGCCACGGCCAGGGCCGGGGAGCTGGGCCTGCCGGTGCGCCGCTCGGCCACCGTGGGCGCCGACCCGCGGTTCGCCGCCGCGGTCCGCGAGCTCGTCGTGGAGCGCGCCACCGTGGAGCGCGGGCAGCGGGTCACCCCCTGCGCCCTCGGCCCCCTCGGCCCGAGCCACGACGTCTGCCCGGTCGGCTGCTGCCCGGCCCGCGCCCCCCGCCCGGCCGCCGCGGGCGCCGACAGCCCCTACGCGTGAGGAACCCCGTGACCGACGCCCTGCACCGGGAACTGCTCGACCTGGCCCAGGAGGCCGCCCGCCGCGCCGGCGAGCTGCTGCGGGACGGCCGCCCGGCCGACCTGGCCGTGGCGCGGACCAAGTCCAGCCCGATCGACGTGGTCACCGAGATGGACATCGCTGCCGAGAAGCTGATCACCGATCTCATCTCGGGCCACCGCCCCGACGACGGCTTCCTCGGCGAGGAGGGTGCCTCCGTCGAGGGCACGAGCGGCGTCCGCTGGGTGATCGACCCGCTCGACGGCACCGTGAACTACCTCTACGGACTGCCCACCTGGGCGGTGTCGGTGGCGGCCGAGCACGACGGCGAGACCGTGGCCGGCGTCGTCGCGGCGCCGATGCGCGGCGAGACGTACCACGCCGTACGCGGTGGCGGCGCGTGGGCCACGGGCGCGTGGGAGGGCGAGCGGGCGCTCGCCTGCCGGCCCGCGCCCCCGCTGGAGCAGGCCCTGGTCTCCACCGGCTTCAACTACGTCACCGAGGTCCGCGCCCACCAGGCCGAGGTGGCCGCCAGGCTGATCCCGCTGCTGCGGGACATCCGGCGCAGCGGCTCGGCCGCGGTCGACCTGTGCGACGTGGCCTGCGGCCGGCTGGACGGGTACTACGAGCGGGGACTCAACGCGTGGGACCACGCGGCGGGCGACCTGATCGCCCGGGAGGCGGGCGCGCTGACCGGCGGACGGCCCGGAGAGCGCCCCTCGCGGGAGCTCACCGTCGCGGGTGCGCCCGGCGTCTTCGAGCCCCTGCAGCGGCTGCTGGAGGACTTCGGGGCCTGGCACGACTGACCGGCACCGCGCACGCGAAGGGACCCCGGCGCTGGATTCGCCGGGGTCCCCTCTCGCGCTCTCGTGCCGATCAGACGCGTGTCGCGCCGACCTCCACACCGTGCTCGGCGGCGAGGCGGCGCAGGTCGTCGAGCTCTGCCTGCTCCACCTCGACGAGGAAGTCGTCGCCCTCGTCACGAGCCCGCGTCAGGTCGGTCTCGGTCGCCCTTATGCGCTGCAGAAGTCCTGCGGTGAAAGCGTCCATGCTGCGCCCCCTCGTCCAGGGTCGTGGGTAGGTGGCACGGGGGTGTGCCGTCAAGAAGGGGCGATCACGTTCCCGCAGGTGCCCGGCGCAGCCCTGCCGGGCGGCTACGGTGCCGGACACCCGCGCCCACTCTGCGCAAGCGGATCGGGGGGTACCGCATGGTGCTGCGGCACATGCAGAGCGTGATCGCGGGGTGTAAAGCCGTCCTCCCCCCGCTCCCTTCCCTGGAAACCTGAACCGGAGGAGAAAATCTCGTATTCCCGGGCCACCGCACGGATCCTCCGGCCCGGACCCCGCCTTACAGCCGACTTATGGCCGAAAAGGGCAGGATGGAGGTCACATCCCACGAACACCCCTGCCCGCACGCGCCCACATCGCGTCGCGCGGGTGGACACAGGAAGGACAAGCGACGTGCGCGTACTCGTCGTCGAGGACGAGCAGCTGCTCGCCGATGCCGTGGCCACCGGGCTGCGCCGGGAGGCCATGGCCGTCGACGTCGTGTACGACGGTGCGGCCGCCCTGGAGCGCATCGGCGTCAACGACTACGACGTGGTCGTCCTCGACCGCGACCTCCCGCTCGTGCACGGCGACGACGTCTGCCGCAAGATCGTCGAGCTGGGCATGCCCACGCGCGTGCTCATGCTCACCGCCTCCGGCGACGTCAGCGACCGCGTCGAGGGCCTGGAGATCGGCGCCGACGACTACCTGCCCAAGCCCTTCGCGTTCAGCGAGCTGATCGCGCGCGTGCGCGCCCTCGGCCGCCGTACGAGCGTCCCGCTGCCGCCCGTCCTGGAGCGGGCCGGCATCAAGCTCGACCCCAACCGCCGCGAGGTCTTCCGCGACGGCAAGGAGGTCCAGCTCGCGCCCAAGGAGTTCGCGGTCCTGGAGGTGCTGATGCGCAGCGAGGGCGCGGTCGTCTCCGCCGAGCAGCTGCTGGAGAAGGCGTGGGACGAGAACACCGACCCCTTCACCAACGTGGTGCGCGTGACGGTCATGACCCTGCGCCGCAAGCTCGGTGAGCCGCCCGTGATCGTCACGGTCCCCGGCTCCGGCTACCGGATCTGACCGGCCGTGGCCGCCACCCCCGCGCCCCCGCAGGCGCCGCCGAAGCCCACCTGGGACCCCAGGAGGCCGCAGCCTCCCTTCCCCTGGCTGCGCCCGACCATCCGCATACGGCTCACGCTGCTGTACGGCGGCATGTTCCTGATCGCCGGCATCCTGCTGCTGTCGATCATCTACCTGCTCGCCGCACAGGCGATCAACACCGGCAACCAGCCGCTGTTCAAGATCGTCAGCTTCCAGGAACTGAAGATCTCGTCCGACAGCTGCCCCGCGATCAACACCACCAAGCTGCCGCTGTCGGACTTCAAGGACGCCATCGCCCACTGCATGGACCAGCAGCGTCAGGCGGCCCTGGACGACCTGCTCAGCCGCTCGCTGCTGGCCCTTCTGGGCCTCGCGGTCATCGCCTTCGCGTTCGGTTACGCGATGGCGGGCCGGGTGCTGTCCCCGCTCGGCCGCATCACCCGCACCGCCCGCCAGGTCGCCGGCTCGGACCTGTCCCGCCGTATCGAGCTGGACGGCCCCGACGACGAGCTGAAGGAGCTGGCGGACACCTTCGACGACATGCTGGAGCGCCTCCAGCGGGCCTTCACCGCCCAGCAGCGCTTCGTCGGCAACGCCTCCCACGAGCTGCGCACCCCGCTCGCGATCAACCGCACGCTCCTCGAGGTGCACCTGTCGGACCCGAACGCGCCGATGGAGCTCCAGCAGCTCGGCAAGACGCTGCTGGCCACCAACGAGCGCAGCGAGCAGCTGGTCGAGGGCCTGCTGCTGCTCGCCCGCAGCGACAACCAGATCGTGGAGCGCAAGCCGGTCGACCTGGCCGAGGTCGCCACGCAGGCCGTCGACCAGGTGCACGGCGAGGCGGAGAGCAAGGGCGTGAAGATCCGCGGCGAGCGCAGGCCCGCCGTCGTGCAGGGCAACGGCGTGCTGCTGGAGCGGATCGCGCTGAACCTCGTGCAGAACGCGGTGCGCTACAACGTGGCGGAGGACGGCTGGGTCGAGGTCACCACCGAGGTCGAGCACGGGCAGGCGGTGCTCACCGTCTCGAACACCGGCCCGGTCGTGCCGGCGTACGAGGTCGACAACCTCTTCGAGCCCTTCCGGCGGCTCCGTACGGAGCGCACGGGCAGCGACAAGGGGGTCGGACTCGGACTGTCCATCGTCCGGTCCGTGGCCCGCGCGCACGGCGGTCACGTCGTCGCACAACCCCGGGAGGGCGGCGGCCTGGTGATGCGCGTCACCCTGCCGCTGTGATCGACGACCGACACACGCGGGGGATGTTCGCTTTGCGCGGAATTTCCTGGGGGCCGTTTGCGGTTGCCCTTGTGTGATCAATCACATGGGCGGATTTCAAGCCAGGTACTCTCCGTGATCATGACAGAAGGTGGAAAGCCGGGAAAGTCCTGGTTTTCAGGGCTCTTGATCACGGGAAGTACACGGTGAGGCGCCTTTGAGGTGCGACATTCAAACCGTGTACGGTCCTCACCGCCAACCAAGCCGATCACTCTCGGGAGGTCGGGTTGGATGTCGATTGAGTAACAGACCTTGATGTGAGGCAAAATCTCCGCCTCAGGTCGGGCACAAGTCCGGCCTCTCACGCGTTACGTGCGCTGGAGACACCGCAAACACCCAGAGGGGGAGAGCGATATGGCAACCGACTACGACACTCCACGCAAGACCGACGACGACGTCGACTCGGACAGCCTGGAAGAGCTGAAGGCCCGGCGGAACGACAAGTCCACCTCGGCCGTGGACGTCGACGAGTTCGAGGCCGCAGAGGGCCTGGAGCTGCCCGGCGCAGACCTCTCGAACGAGGAGCTGGCCGTCCGGGTGCTGCCCAAGCAGCAGGACGAGTTCACCTGCATGAGCTGCTTCCTGGTGCACCACCGCAGCCAGCTGGCCCGCGAGAAGAACGGCCAGCCGATCTGCCGCGACTGCGACTGAGGACGGGTCGGCCGTGACTGGCTCGACCCCTCCGCGGAAGCGCCGCTTCTCCTTGCGGAAAGCGGACCAAGGGCCGTCCGACGGCCCGCACGGCGCGCGTGACGACGAGCGGGGCTCATGGGATACGAGAGCCTCGCTCGAACCGGCGGCCGACCGGGAAGACCTGTCGGCGCCGGCTCGGCAGCCCGCGCCCGTCGCCCGGCGGCGGGCCGCGGCGGTGCGCGACAGAGCCCGGGACATGGCCCGGGAAGGGGCCCGTAAGGGCGGCAGCCGCGCTCGCGCGGGGCTCGGGTACCTCGCGGACCGGATCATCGAGATCGCCCCGCGGATCCCCGTACGCGACCTCGCGACCCTGCGCAGGCAGTTCCCGGGTCTCGGACCCGAGGAGATCGCCGACAGGCTGGTGGCGGGCGCCGCGGCCGGGACCTCGACGGTCGGGGCCGGGATCGGGGCCGCCGCCATGCTGCCGGTGCCGCCCGCCATGCCGACCGAACTGGCCGCGGAGATCACCGGGGTCGCCGCGATCGAGCTGAAGCTCATCGCGGAACTCCACGAGGTCTACGGCGTACGCCCGCCGGGGAACCTCAAGGTCCGCAGCACCGCGTATCTGTCCTCCTGGTCGGGGGAGCGCGGGATCGACGTGATGAAGCCGTCGACGTACGACACGGCCCTGGGCGGCCGCATGAAACGCGAACTGCGCCAGCAGATCATGAAGCGCATGGTCCGCGATCTGCCCAACCTGATGCCGTTCCTGGTCGGAGCCGCGGTGGGGGCCGTCATGAACCGGCGGGACACCCGAAGACTCGCGGGACGGATCCGCAAGGACCTGCGCAGGATCCAGGTCCCGTGGGACGAGCTGACCGAGCTGCCGCCCCTGGAGGAACCGGCGGAACCGTTCGGGATCGGCGAGCTGCCGAAGGAGCTCTAGGCGTTCGCGGTCCGGGCCGCCTCGATCGCGGCGGCCAGCCTCTCCGGCTCCCGCGTCGACAGGTACAGGTACGGCGTGGGGTCCTCCGGATCGGTGACCTCCACCTTCAGCGCCCCCGGGATGTAGGCCCGCAGCAGCAGGAAGGCGCGGGTGTCGGCCTTGTACGTCCGCCAGGCACGGGCCTCCTCCGCGTCCAGGACCTCCGAGGAACCGAGCGCCGACACCGGGATCTTCGCCTCCCCCGCGATCAGGGAGTCACCCACGACGCGGATGCGCGGGGAGCCGTAGGCGCTGGCCACCACCGCCGCGGCCGCCGTACCGCCCACCAGGCCGCCGAGCAGCGGCAGCGTGCCGAAGGGCAGCAGGATGAGCGCGAACGAGACACCCACGAGAAAGCTGATCAGCCACCACGAGCGGGGGGCGGTGAGGCGTTCTTCGTAGGGGGTGGCGGAGAGCTGCATGGAGCCAAGCTTGGCACGGGACGCGGTGCGGGCCCGAACCAGGGCGGGGCTGCCGCGCAGCCCCGCCGGGCACCGCGGTGGCGGGCGCCGGACGGACGGGTAAGGTCTGCGCCTGTGAGTGGTAGTTCCGCAGCTCTTCAGCCCCCCGCCGACGCGGTGAAACCGGTACGGCACCCCGACGCGCCCGCGCCCGGGGAACTCCTCGGCGCCCACTACGAACACTGTTTCGGTTGTGGTCCCGGGCAGCCGCACGGGCTGCACCTGGAGGCCCGCGCCGGCGACGGTGTCTCGCTGACCGCCGAGTTCGTCGTCCAGTCCGCCCACCAGGGCGCCCCCGGCCTCGCCCACGGCGGAGTGCTGGCCACGGCGCTGGACGAGACCCTCGGTTCGCTGAACTGGCTGCTGCGGACGATCGCCGTGACGGGACGGCTGGAGACCGACTTCGTGCGGCCCGTGCCGGTCGGCACCACGCTGCACCTGGAGGCCGAGGTCACCGCCGTCGCGGGGCGGAAGATCTACTCCACCGCCACCGGGCGCCTCGGGGGCCCCGACGGGCCGGTCGCGGTCCGTGCCGACGCCCTCTTCGTCGAGGTCAAGGTGGACCACTTCATCGACCACGGCCGCAAGGAGGAGATCCAGGCGGCCATGAGCGACCCGGACCAGGTCCGGCGTGCCCGGGCCTTCGAGGTGAACCCGTGAGCCGTGAGCCCCGCCGGGAACTCCCCGTGCAGATCCGGCGCGTCGATCCGGACGTACCGCTTCCGGCGTACGAGCACCCCGGGGACGCCGGCGCCGATCTGCGGACCACCGAGGCCCGCGAGCTCGCACCCGGTGAACGGGCCGTGCTGCCCACAGGTGTGTCGATCGCCCTCCCCGAGGGGTACGCGGCGTTCGTGCACCCGCGTTCCGGTCTCGCCGCCCGCTGCGGTGTCGCCCTCGTGAATGCCCCGGGGACGGTTGACGCCGGGTACCGTGGGGAGATCAAGGTGATCGTGGTGAATCTCGACCCGCGCGAGTCCGTGCGGTTCGAGCGCTTCGACCGGATCGCCCAACTGGTCGTCCAGCAGGTCGAGAGGGTCCGCTTCCAGGAGGTGGCGGAACTTCCCGGCTCCGCGCGGGCCGAAGGGGGCTTCGGGTCCACCGGTGGCCATGCCGCGGTGGGCGACGACAGCGGCACAAGCGGTCGGGCCGCCGAAGGCGGTTCGACGGGTGGGAATCGATACGCTTCGGTCGTATCCGACCGGGAAGGACAGTGACGTGTTCGGACGTCGCAACAAGAAGGGTGCCGCCGAGGACGCGGCCGGCGAGGCCGAGCAGGTCGTCGACAGCGTCGACACCGAGGCGGACGAGGAAGAGGCCGAGCGCGAGCGCGTCCGGCTGGAGCCGGAGCCCCGGCCCGACGGGCCGTGGGACAGCAGCGAGGTGCGCGACCCGAGCGAGGGCCGTGTGGACCTCGGCGGGCTGTTCATCCCGGGCGTCGACGGCATGGAACTCCGGGTGGAGGTCGCCGGGGACGCGATCGTCGCCGCGACCGTGGTCCTGCGCGACAGCGCCGTCCAGCTCCAGGCGTTCGCCGCGCCCAAGCGCGAGGGCATCTGGGGCGAGGTCCGCGAGGAGATCGGCTCCGGGATCACCCAGCAGGGCGGCATCATCGACGAGGTCGAGGGTCCGCTGGGCTGGGAGCTGCGCGCCCAGGTGCCGGTACAGCTGCCGGACGGCACGGGCGGCTTCCAGGTCGTGCGCTTCGTCGGCGTGGACGGCCCGCGCTGGTTCCTGCGCGGCGTGATCTCCGGGCAGGGCGCGGTGCAGCCGCAGGCCGCCGGGCTGCTGGAGCAGATCTTCCGGGACACGGTCGTGGTCCGCGGCGAGGGCCCGATGGCGCCCCGCGACCCGATCGTCCTGAAGCTGCCGAACGACGCCCAGATGGTTCCGGAGGGTGTCCAGCAGGAGGAGGGCTCGCGCTTCTCCGGCGGCATGGGCCAGCTGCAGCGCGGACCGGAGATCACCGAGGTCCGCTGACAGGCACGACGATCGAAGGGCCGTACCCCGAGGCGGGTGTGGCCCTTTCACCTGCGTGACCTCTCGACGGGTCAAGGCTTCACGGCACCCGGGAACCGAGACTGCCCCCTGTCCGAGCCCCCTGTCCGAACCGTTGATCCGCCGGGCGCCCGCGGCGATACTGGCGCCCGGTCCACGAGGGGCGGCGGGGGAGGCCACATGAGCCGGGTGCTCACCGAGACCATGGTGCGCGTCGAGAACGTCCACCGGTCGTACGGGCGGGGCGCCGCCGCCGTCCACGCCCTGCGCGGCGTCTCCTTCGAGGTGCCCCGCGGCGAGCTGGTCGCCGTCAAGGGCCGCTCCGGCTCCGGCAAGACCACCCTCCTCAACATCGTCGGCGGACTCGACACCCCCGACCGGGGGCGGGTCGAGGTCGACGGGCGGCAGCTGGGCGAGCTGGGCGAGCACGAGCTGCTGCGGCTGCGCCGGCACCGGATCGGGTTCGTCTTCCAGTCCTTCGGACTCATCCCGATCCTCACCGCGGCCGAGAACGTCGGCGTACCGCTGCGGCTGCGCCGGGCCGAGCCGCGCGAGCGCGAGGAGCGCGTCGAACTGCTGCTCTCCCTCGTCGGTCTCGCCGGCCACGCGACCCAGCGGCCCGGCGAGCTGTCCGGCGGCCAGCAGCAGCGGGTCGCCATCGCCCGCGCCCTCGCCAACCGCCCGGCCCTGCTGATCGCCGACGAACCGACCGGGCAGCTCGACGCCGAGACCGGGCACGCCGTGATGGAGCTGCTGCGGGCCGTCGTCCACAGCGAGCAGGTCACCGCCCTGGTCGCCACCCACGACGCGACCCTCCTGGACCTCGCCGACCGGGTGCTGGAGCTGCACGACGGCGAGATCGCCGGGCACTGAACCCCGACGGCCGCCAGGGACTCATCAGAGATGCGTCAATGTTGCCCGCGGCCCCCGCACCTGCCCTTTTTGTCGTGATTGCTGGCCGTAGGGTCGACGCTGCGCACGCAGGAGTCGGCGGAAGACAATGGGGCCATGGCACGCGGCAAGCTACGGATCTACCTCGGGGCGGCACCCGGCGTCGGCAAGACCTACGCCATGCTCTCCGAGGCGCACCGCCGTACCGAGCGGGGCACCGACTGCGTCGTCGCGTTCGTCGAGCACCACGGCCGGCCGCGCACCGAGGTGATGCTGCACGGCCTGGAGCAGGTGCCGCGCGCACAGCTGGAGTACCGGGGCGGCACCTTCGGCGAGATGGACGTCGACGCCGTACTGCGCCGGGCCCCCGCCGTGGCGCTGGTCGACGAACTCGCCCACACCAACATCCCCGGCTCCCGCAACGCCAAGCGCTGGCAGGACGTGCAGGAACTGCTCGCCGCCGGCATCGACGTCGTCTCCACCGTCAACATCCAGCACCTGGAGTCACTCGGCGACGTCGTCGAGTCCATCACCGGGGTGCGGCAGCGCGAGACCGTACCCGACGAGGTGGTGCGGCGGGCCGACCAGATCGAGCTGGTCGACATGTCCCCGCAGGCCCTGCGCCGCCGTATGGCGCACGGCAACATCTACCAGCCCGACAAGGTCGACGCGGCCCTGTCCAACTACTTCCGGCCCGGCAACCTCACCGCCCTGCGGGAGCTGGCCCTGCTGTGGGTCGCCGACCGGGTCGACGAGTACCTGAACGAGTACCGCAGCGAGCACCGGGTCTCCAGGATCTGGGGCTCCCGCGAGCGGATCGTCGTCGGGCTCACCGGCGGACCCGAGGGGCGCACGCTCATCCGCCGCGCCGCCCGGCTCGCCGAGAAGGGCGCCGGCGGCGAGGTCCTCGCCGTCTACATAGCCCGCAGCGACGGCCTCACCTCGGCCTCCCCGAAGGAGCTGGCCGTCCAGCGCACCCTCGTGGAGGACCTCGGCGGCACCTTCCACCACGTCGTCGGCGACGACATACCGGCCGCCCTGCTGGACTTCGCCCGGGGCGTCAACGCCACCCAGATCGTGCTGGGCTCCTCGCGCCGCAAGGCCTGGCAGTACGTCTTCGGGCCCGGCGTCGGCGCCACGGTCGCCCGCGAGTCCGGACCCGACCTCGACGTCCACATCGTCACCCACGAGGAGGTCGCCAAGGGCCGCGGACTGCCCGTCGCCCGGGGCGCGCGCCTCGGCCGGGCCCGCATCATCTGGGGCTGGGCGGTGGGCCTCGCCGGACCGGCCGTCCTCGCGGTGCTGCTGAACACCGTCGACCTCGGCCTCGCCAACGACATGCTGCTGTTCCTGGCCGTCACGGTCGCCGCGGCCCTCCTCGGCGGCCTGCTGCCGGCCCTCGTCTCCGCCGCGTTCGGCTCGCTGCTGCTGAACTACTTCTACACCCCGCCCCTGCACCGGCTGACCATCGCCGACCCCAAGAACATCGTCGCCATCGCGATCTTCTTCGGCGTCGGCATGTCCGTCGCCTCGGTGGTGGACCTCGCGGCCCGCCGCACCCACCAGGCCGCCCGGCTGCGCGCCGAGTCCGAGATCCTCTCCTTCCTCGCCGGCAACGTGCTGCGCGGCGAGACCAGCCTGGAGGAACTGCTGGAGCGGGTCCGGGAGACCTTCGGCATGGAGTCGGCCGCCCTGCTGGAACGGGCCGGCGACGTCGAGCCGTGGACCTGCGCCGGACGGGCCGGATTCGGCCCGGCGCTGGAGCGCCCCGAGGACGCCGACGTGGACATGCCCGTCGGCGACCACATGGCCCTCGCGCTCACCGGCCGGGTGCTGCCCGCGGAGGACCGGCGGGTGCTCGCCGCCTTCGCCGCCCAGGCCGCCGTCGCCCTCGACCGCAGGCGCCTGCAGGAGGAGGCCGACCAGGCCCGTACGCTCGCCGAGGGCAACCGCATCCGCACCGCCCTGCTGGCCGCCGTCAGCCACGACCTGCGCACGCCCCTGGCCGGCATCAAGGCCGCCGTCTCCTCCCTGCGCTCCGACGACGTGGCCTGGTCCGAGGAGGACCAGGCGGAGCTGCTGGAGGGCATCGAGGAGGGCGCCGACCGCCTCGACCACCTCGTCGGCAACCTCCTCGACATGTCCCGCCTCCAGACCGGCACCGTCACCCCGCTCATCCGCGAGATCGACGTCGACGAGGTGGTCCCGATGGCGCTCGGCGGCGTCCCCGAGGACAGCGTCGGCCTTGAGGTGCCCGAGACGCTGCCCATGGTCGCCGTCGACCCGGGGCTGCTGGAGCGGTCGGTGGCCAACCTCGTGGAGAACGCCGTCAAGTACAGCCCGCGCGGGCGCCGCGTCCTGGTGTCCGCCAGCGCCATGGCCGACCGGGTGGAGGTGCGCGTGGTCGACCGCGGCCCCGGCGTCCCGGACGAGGCCAAGGACCGCATCTTCGAACCCTTCCAGCGGTACGGTGACGCTCCGCGCGGCGCCGGGGTCGGACTCGGCCTCGCCGTGGCCCGCGGTTTCGCGGAGGCCATGGGCGGCACCCTGAACGCCGAGGACACGCCGGGCGGCGGGCTCACCATGGTGCTGAGCCTGCGCGCGGCAGGATCGCGTCCCGAGCGACTCCCCACCGGGGGGCACCTCACCGAACCGGAAAGGCAGATTCGATGACCCGGGTGCTCGTGGTCGACGACGAGCCGCAGATCGTGCGCGCCCTCGTGATCAACCTGAAGGCGCGCAAGTACGAGGTCGACGCGGCCCCCGACGGCAGGACCGCCCTCGAACTCGCCGCCTCCCGCCACCCCGACGTGGTCGTCCTCGACCTCGGACTGCCCGACATGGACGGTGTCGAGGTGATCAGGGGCCTGCGCGGCTGGACCCGCGTGCCGATCCTCGTGCTGTCCGCCCGGCACTCCTCCGACGAGAAGGTGCAGGCGCTGGACGCGGGCGCGGACGACTACGTCACCAAGCCCTTCGGCATGGACGAACTGCTGGCCCGGCTGCGGGCCGCCGTCCGACGGGCCGAGCCGGTCGGACCCGGCGAGGAGGACCTGACGGCCGTGGAGACCGCGGAGTTCACCGTCGACCTGGCTGCGAAGAAGGTCAACCGCGGCGGCAAGGACGTCCGCCTCACCCCGACCGAGTGGCACCTGCTGGAGGTGCTGGTCCGCAACACCGGCCGACTGGTCAGCCAGAAGCAGCTGCTCCAGGAGGTGTGGGGCCCCTCCTACGGGACGGAGACCAACTACCTGCGCGTCTACATGGCCCAGCTGCGACGCAAACTGGAGACGGACCCCTCCCACCCCGAGCACTTCATCACGGAACCGGGGATGGGGTACCGGTTCGAGAAGTGAGCTGGGCTACGGCGGTCTCGGTGTGCCCCGGTACGCTTCAGGTATGAGTGCTGTTCCTCGATCCGAAAAGCCGGCGGGCCGGTTCCGGCGCATGCTCGACCGGCTCTCCTCGTCGCAGGAGGACCTGGAGTCCGAGGAGCTGCGCGAGGACGCCGAGACCGCCGGCTGTACCAAGATCGGTGACTGCCGTGACCGGCAGATCGTCACGGTAACTGGTACCTTGCGCACGGTCACCCTGCGGCCACGCGCCGGAGTCCCGGCCCTGGAGGCGGAACTGTTCGACGGCTCCGCCGCGCTGGACGTGGTGTGGCTCGGCAGACGCTCCATCGTCGGTATCGAACCGGGGCGCAAGCTGATCGCATCGGGCCGGATCTCCATGAGCCGCGGCCGCCGGGTGCTCTTCAACCCGAAGTACGAACTGCGACCCCTCGGACGGGAGTAGCCGGTGACGTCCCTCGACAAGCCGACCGAAGACACCGGCCAGAGCCCGCCGGCCGATGCCCGCGCGGTGACCGAGGCCGCGCTGTTCGAGGCGTTCGGCGGGGTTCGCGGCATGGTCGAGACGGTCCTGCCGGGCCTGCTCTTCGTCGCGATCTTCACCGTCGACAAGAACCTGCACCTCGCGGCGATCGCCGCCCTGGCCGTCTCGCTGATCCTGGTCGTGGTCCGACTGGCCATGAAGGACACCGTCAAGCACGCCTTCAGCGGTGTGTTCGGCGTGGCCTTCGGCGTCGTGTTCGCGATGTTCACGGGCAACGCCAAGGACTTCTACCTCCCCGGCATGCTCTACACGCTGGGCCTGGCGCTGGCGTACATCGTCACGACCCTCGCCGGGGTGCCCCTGATCGGCCTCATCCTCGGCCCGGTCTTCAAGGAGAACCTCTCCTGGCGCACGCGCAATCCGGGTCGCAAGAAGGCCTACGCGAAGGCCAGTTGGGCCTGGGGCCTGATCCTGCTGGCCAAGTGCGCGATCCTCTTCCCGCTGTACTGGTGGTCCGACACCACCAAGCTCGGCTGGGTCCTGGTCGCCCTGAAGATCCCGCCGTTCCTGCTGGCGGTCTGGCTCACCTGGGTCTTCCTCGCCAAGGCGCCCGCGCCCATCGACGTGTTCGCGGAGATGGAGGCGGAGGAGAAGGCCGAGGAGGAGCGCAAGGCCGCGCTGGCCGCCGAGGGCGGCGAGAGCACCGCCGGACGGCACCGCCGGGACGGCTAGGCACCTCCACGACGCCGAAAGGGCGCCCCGGGTCCTCCGGGGCGCCCTTTCGGCGTCGTACCGCCGCCGCGGCGTCAGGCGCCTTCCCGGCGTACCGACAGCAGCTCCTCCAGCTGCTCCTCCCGGGCCTGCGCGGCCACGAAGAGAAGTTCGTCGCCCGGCTCCAGGGAGTCCTCCTTGGACGGGGTCAGGACGCGGGTGCCGCGGATGATCGTGACCAGGGAGGTGTCCTGCGGCCACTCGACGTCGCCGACCTGGGTGCCGGCCAGGGCCGACTCCTCGGGCAGCGTCAGCTCGACCAGGTTGGCGTCGCCGTGGCTGAAGCGCAGCAGCCGGACCAGGTCGCCGACGCTCACCGCCTCCTCGACCAGGGCGGACATCAGACGCGGGGTGGAGACGGCCACGTCGACGCCCCAGGCCTCGTTGAACAGCCACTCGTTCTTGGGGTTGTTCACGCGGGCCACGACGCGCGGGACGCCGTACTCCGTCTTCGCGAGCAGCGAGACGACCAGGTTGACCTTGTCGTCGCCGGTCGCGGCGATGACGACGTTGCAGCGCTGCAGCGCCGCCTCGTCCAGGGAGGTGATCTCGCAGGCGTCGGCCAGCAGCCACTCCGCCTGCGGCACCCGCTCCACCGAGATGGCGGTCGGGGCCTTGTCGATCAGCAGGACCTCGTGGCCGTTCTCCAGCAGCTCGCCCGCGATCGAGCGGCCGACGGCGCCGGCTCCGGCAATGGCGACCCTCATCAGTGACCGCCCTCCTCTTCCGGGCCCTCGGCGAACGCCGCCTCGACCTTCTCGACGTCGTCCGAACGCATCATCACGTGCACGAGGTCGCCCTCCTGCAGCACCGTCTGCGAGGTCGGCAGGATCGCCTCACCGAGGCGGGTCAGGAACGCCACCCGGACACCGGTCTCGTCCTGCATCTTGCTGATCTTGTGGCCGACCCACTTCGCGGAGGCGTGCACCTCGGCGAGCTGCACCCCGCCGGTGGGGTCGCGCCACAGCGGCTCGGCACCCGAGGGGAGCAGCCGGCGGAGCATCTGGTCGGCGGTCCAGCGGACCGTGGCCACGGTCGGGATGCCCAGGCGCTGGTAGACCTCGGCACGGCGCGGGTCGTAGATGCGGGCGGCGACGTTCTCCACACCGAACATCTCGCGGGCCACGCGGGCGGAGATGATGTTGGAGTTGTCACCGCTGGAGACGGCGGCGAAGGCGCCGGCCTCCTCGATGCCCGCCTCGCGCAGGGTGTCCTGGTCGAAGCCGACCCCGGTGACCCGGCGGCCCCCGAAACCGGGGCCGAGCCGGCGGAAGGCGGTGGGGTCCTGGTCGATCACTGCGACCGTGTGTCCCTGTTGCTCCAGGGTCTGGGCAAGAGCGGAACCCACTCTTCCGCAGCCCATGATGACGATGTGCACGACCGTCCTTCCGGTGTCCAAAAGTTGCTGCTCGCCATCAGGGTCTCAGACCGGCGCCCAAAGCTGTACACGGGCGGTCGGGACCGGGCGTCCCGCTGCGCGAGGATCCTCGGTCACCGGCGCCGATCACCCTCGGTGACCAGCGGCTGGGTCTTCCGGCGAGTGATGCTGCGCACGCTGCACAGGGTGAGGATTCCGAGGCCGACCAGGGCGACCGTGGCGCCGATCAGCTCAGCCGTCGCGGGCATGGAACCTCCGAAGTGCGGTGACAGGCGGGGTTTGCCATCTAGGCACGGAAGGCGGCCCGACCGCGGAATCCGCAGTTCCTGTGAGGCTTGAGTTCACTCGTGGGGCAGATACGGGACGGCGACTGGGCGGCAGCCTGTTCGAAGGCTTACGATCCTCTCTCGTGTCCAAACTGACCGACGTGCCCAAACGGATTCTGATCGGGCGCGCACTGCGCAGTGACCGGCTGGGTGAGACGCTCCTGCCGAAGCGCATCGCACTGCCCGTCTTCGCCTCCGACCCGCTGTCCTCCGTCGCCTACGCGCCGGGGGAGGTCCTGCTGGTCCTGTCCATCGCGGGCGTGTCGGCGTACCACTTCAGCCCCTGGATCGCCGTCGCGGTCGTCGTGCTGATGTTCACGGTCGTCGCCTCCTACCGGCAGAACGTCCACGCGTACCCGAGCGGCGGCGGCGACTACGAGGTCGCCACCACCAACCTGGGGCCCAGGGCCGGCCTGACCGTCGCCAGCGCCCTGCTCGTGGACTACGTCCTCACCGTCGCCGTCTCCATCGCCTCCGGCATCGAGAACCTCGGCTCCGCGATCCCGTTCGTGGTCGAGCACAAGGTGCTCTGCGCGACCGCCGTGATCGTGCTGCTGACGCTGATGAACCTGCGCGGCGTGAAGGAGTCCGGCAAACTCTTCGCGATCCCGACGTTCGTGTTCGTCGGTGGCGTCTTCATCATGATCGCGTGGGGTGCGTTCCGCGGCCTGGTCCTCGGCGACACCATGTCCGCGCCGACCGCCGACTACCACATCAAGGCCGAGCACCAGGGCCTCGCGGGCTTCGCGCTCGTCTTCCTGCTCCTGCGCGCCTTCTCCTCCGGCTGTGCCGCCCTGACGGGCGTGGAGGCCATCTCCAACGGCGTCCCGGCCTTCCGCAAGCCCAAGTCGAAGAACGCGGCGACCACGCTCGCGATGATGGGCCTGCTGGCCGTCACCATGTTCTGCGGCATCATCGCCCTCGCCATGGCGACGAACGTCCGCATGGCCGAGCACCCGGCCACCGACCTGATCCACAACGGCAGCCCGGTCGGCTCCGGCTACGTCCAGAACCCGGTGATCTCCCAGGTCGCCGAGGCGGTCTTCGGCAAGGGCAGCTTCCTGTTCGTCCTGCTGGCCGCCGCCACCGCCCTGGTGCTGTTCCTCGCGGCGAACACGGCCTACAACGGCTTCCCGCTGCTCGGCTCGATCCTCGCCCAGGACCGCTACCTGCCGCGCCAGTTGCACACCCGCGGCGACCGCCTCGCCTTCTCCAACGGCATCGTGCTGCTCGCCGGCGCGGCGGCCCTCCTCGTGGTCATCTACGGCGCGGACTCCACGCGGCTGATCCAGCTCTACATCGTCGGCGTGTTCGTGTCCTTCACGCTCAGCCAGACCGGCATGGTCCGGCACTGGAACCGCCACCTCGCGGTCGAGAAGGACCCGTCCAAGCGCAGCCACATGGTCCGCTCCCGCGCGATCAACGCCTTCGGCGCCTTCTTCACCGGCCTGGTCCTGGTCGTGGTCCTGGTCACGAAGTTCACGCACGGCGCCTGGGTCGCCCTGCTGGGCATGTGCATCTTCTACGCCACCATGACCGCGATCCGGAAGCACTACGACCGCGTCGCCGAGGAGATCGCGGCCCCCGAGGGCCCCTCCGACGACATGGTCCGCCCGTCCCGGGTCCACTCCGTCGTCCTGATCTCCAAGATCCACCGCCCGACGCTCCGCGCCCTGGCCTACGCCAAGCTGATGCGCTCGGACACCCTGGAGGCGCTGACGGTCAACGTCGACGCGGCCGAGACCAAGGCCCTGCGCGACGAGTGGGAGCGGCGCGGCATCGACGTACCGCTGAAGGTCCTCGACTCGCCGTACCGCGAGGTCACCCGCCCGGTGATCGAGTACGTCAAGGGTCTGCGCAAGGAGTCCCCGCGCGACGCCGTCTCGGTGATCATCCCCGAGTACGTGGTCGGTCACTGGTACGAGCACCTGCTGCACAACCAGAGCGCCCTGCGCCTGAAGGGCCGCCTGCTGTTCACGCCGGGCGTCATGGTGACCTCGGTGCCCTACCAGCTGCAGTCCTCCGAGGCGGCCAAGCAGCGGGCCCGCAAGCGCCAGGAATGGAACGCCCCGGGCGCGGTCCGGCGAGGCCCCGCGACCGAACGCCCGAAGGAGTCCTCCGCGGCGAAGGAGTGACACACGGCTGGTAGGCCCCGGCGGCCCCGCCGAGGGGGGCCGCCGGTCGGTGCGTGGCGGCGGCCGGGACTCGCCTGGCCGGGCTCCGGTCGGTTCTTCGCGGACGGGGCCCGCGGCCGGGGTACCGGGGCGCTGGAGGCTTCCGGTGGGGGCGGGGGAGTCGTCGGGCGGTGTTGGCGGAGCGGGCGGGGGGAGGCCGTAGACTGGTGGGCTGTGTCCGGCCCAGCTGTGTGCGGCCGTACCGTCGCTGTCCTCGCTCTCTCTTCCGTCTGGAGTCACCCCGCCATGCAGGCAGAACCTACGAAGTCTCTGGTGGGCGAGGAGTACGAGGTCGAGATCGGCCCCGTCGCCCACGGCGGCCACTGCATCGCCCGTACCTCCGAGGGCCAGGTGCTGTTCGTCCGGCACACGCTGCCCGGCGAGCGGGTGGTGGCCAGGGTGACCGAGGGCGAGGAGGGCGCGCGCTTCCTGCGCGCCGACGCGGTGGAGATCCTGGAGGCCTCCAAGGACCGCGTGGAGGCTCCCTGCCCCTTCGCCGGCCCCGGCCGCTGCGGCGGCTGCGACTGGCAGCACGCCAAGCCGGGAGCGCAGCGCCGCCTCAAGGGCGAGGTGATCGCCGAGCAGCTCAAGCGGCTCGCGGGCCTCACGCCCGAGGAGGCCGGCTGGGACGGCACGGTGGTGCCCGCCGAGGGCGACAAGCTGCCCGCCGGACAGGTCCCGCAGTGGCGCACGCGCGTGCAGTACGCGGTCGACGCCGACGGCAACGCCGGACTGCGCCGCCACCGCTCGCACGAGGTCGAGCCGATCGACCACTGCATGATCGCCGCGGCCGGCGTCAGCGAGCTCGGCATCGAGGACCGGGACTGGGCCGGAATGGCCTCCGTCGAGGCGATCGCCGCGACGGGTTCCCAGGACCGCATGGTGATCCTGGAGCCGAAGCCCGGCCCACGGCTGCCGCTCGTCGAGCTCGACAGGCCCGTCTCCGTGATGCGCGTCGACGAGAAGGACGGCGGGATCCACCGCGTCCACGGCCGCGCGTTCGTCCGCGAGCGCGCCGACGACCACACCTACCGCGTCGGCAGCGGCGGCTTCTGGCAGGTCCACCCGAAGGCGGCCGACACCCTCGTCAAGGCCGTCATGCAGGGCCTGCTGCCGCGCAAGGGCGAGATGGCCCTGGACCTCTACTGCGGCGTCGGCCTCTTCGCCGGCGCCCTCGCCGACCGTCTCGGCGAGAAGGGCGCGGTCCTCGGCATCGAGTCCGGCAAGCGGGCGGTGGAGGACGCGCGGCACAACCTGGCCGACTTCCCCCGCGTCCGCATCGAGCAGGGCAAGGTCGAGTCCGTGCTGCCGCGCACCGGCATCACGGAGGTCGACCTGATCGTCCTGGACCCGCCCCGCGCCGGCGCCGGCCGCAACACGGTCGCCCACCTCGCCTCCCTGGGCGCCCGGCGCATCGCGTACGTCGCCTGCGATCCCGCCGCGCTGGCCCGGGACCTGGGCTACTTCCGCGACGGCGGGTACCGGGTGCGGACGCTCCGGGCGTTCGACCTGTTCCCGATGACGCATCACGTGGAGTGCGTGGCGATCCTGGAGCCGGTGGGCAAGGGCGCCTGACCCGCGCGCTCCGTCCATGCGCAGGGCAACTCGGGATCTCCGAGGCATTGGGCGCTCAGACGCAGCGGCATTACGGTGACCTCTCAAGGGATGCCCCGACCGCGTTCGAGGGGGAGTCGGTCCGCTGTGCAGGGTGTCCGGGGCGAGGGGAGCCACTGTGCAGGTGTTGTACGCCGTCAGTTTCGATGTCCAGAACGCCCAGCCCGCCCAGGAATCGGGGCATGTCTTCGAGCGTCTCCGTCACCATCTCGCCGACTGGCTCGGCGACCGAGGACGTATACAGGCGCCGTCCGTAGCCGAGCTGGACAGTGCCGGGAAGGCTGTGCTCGCCGGAAAGTTCCCCGGCCACGGCGAGCGGGACGTGGGCTGGTCGGTGGCGGGTGACGAGCGCACTCGTGCGCTTCGGATGACCATCCGCCAGCCGCTGTCCGGCAGCCCGGCCCGGTTCGTCACCCGGGCCACCGTCTCCCGGTCGGAGGAAGGCAGCGGTGGCCTCCGGGTCGTCATGGGCAGGGAGATTCCCGACGGCTGGATCGCGCCTGTGCAGGACCCGCGTCTCCGGCGCCCCCACCTCCTGCGGGCCGTGCTCGCCGACGAAACCCTTGATGTACGGGTACTGGGCCAGCGCGCCACCGGGCGGTACGAAAGGATCCGGGAGGAGCGGCATACCGACGTACTTCTCGAATCCCTGGCGCTGAGCACGCGTCTGCCCATCCTCCTGGTGCATCCCCGGGATCCGGCGGGGTGGAACGCGGCGGCCGAGGCTTCCGGACAACTGGCTGGACTGGCCCAGGTGGTGACCCTGAACCATGTGACCGCACAGGCCGTCCGCCGGGTCCACGAGCAGGTGGCCGTGCCCAGCGGCGGCGCCCGGCTGGTCTGGCCCAACCTCGACCTGGAGCATCCCGCCTACTCGCGTGAGGAGGTGTCCCAGCGGCCCTTCGTGGAAAGGCGGCTGATGCCGTCGCTCGCCCATCTCTCCGTCATCGCACGGGGCAGTGACACGGCGTGGGAGAGGGCTCGGCAGGCCTCCTACCGGGTTGGGGCGCGCAGGGCGGCGGAGCAGTTATCGCGTGCGCAGGCCGCCGGGAACAGGACCGCCGAACTCCACATGCTGAAGGAACGTGCACAGCAGCTCGAAGAGGACGCCAAGTCGTGGGAGGACATGGCGCAGAGTTGCATGGAGGAACGGGACAAGGCGCAGTCCGAAGCCGCCGCCGCGGAGGCGTTGCGTCAGGACCGGGACTACTGGAAGAAGCTGTACCTGGATCTGTCGAGAGGCGGGACCGGGCAGGCGGCGGAGTCCGACGCCTGGAGCGAGATCCCGGTTCTGGGAATGGACGCCCAGCCGACCTTCGAGGCTCTCGTCGAAGCGTCCGAGATGCACATCGTGTTCACCGCGAAAGCGGCACGCGCCTGGAAGGCTTCCCAGTATCCGTATCCCGAGGAGATGACCGACCAACTGGTCGCCCTCGCACAGGCGGCGATGGACCTGTACGCCAAGACGGGCAAGATGCCGCGACTGGACCAGTGGTTCTACGACAATCACGGGCTGAGGTTCGCAGGCAGTGACGAGAAGCTCAGCAAGAACAAGGAGAAGCGCTATTTCGAGTTCGACGGGAAGCGCAGGGACGGTCTGCCGCACATCAAGGTCCGGGACGCCGTGTCGCCCAACGAGGCCGGGCGGATCTACTTCGCGCTCGACGCCGATGGAAGACGCTTCATCGTGAATCACGTCGGGCTCCACCTGTAGCGGACTGCTGCACCCCGCTCGCCCCGGCACAAGCGGGGCCGGACCGCCCGCTTCGGCAGTCCGGCCCCGCTCGTCGTCCGGTGTTGATCAGTGGTCGGCGTTCATGGTCTCCAGCATCGTCCTGGCCGCCGTCACGACGGCCGGCCACCTGGGCGAGTCGAGGTAGACCTCGTCGCCCACGTCGCCGAGTTCGTCGATGAGCGGACCCAGCACCGCGGCCAGATCCCGCGCGGCACGTACCTCCCGCTCCGACGCGAGCACCTCCCCGACCGGCGGCTCCGGGTCCTCCAGGACCCGTGTGTCGTCGAAGAGCGTGTGCACGGCCAGGTCGAAGTCGTTCACCGGGTCGTCCGCCCTCGGGGTGCGGTCCCGCCAGACCCTCTGCTGGTGGTCGGGGTCCGCCAGGGACTCCAGCGCCGCCAGCACGTTCATCCGTGCGTCCGGGAACTCCACGTCGCCCGTCATCCGGTGGGGGTGTTCCATTTCTCCCACTTCAGCCAGTCCTCGAGAGGGATGTGTGCCATATAGCTGTTGTGCTCGTTCAAATCGATGGCTCCCTTGACGGGTTTGCCGTCGCGGCCGATGATCCGTCCGCCCGAGTTGATGACGACATGGTCGACCTGCTGGAATTCCTGGGAGTTGTTCAGGTTTCCCTTGTCGATTCTGATGCCGTCCTGTTTCGGGCCCGGGAACCGGTACCCTACCCCCTTCTTCGTGGGTTTCATCGGCCCGAAGCCGTCGGGGATCTTGTCGAGGACCGTCTCCGGCATCCAGCCGTCGATCATCTTGACCTCGGGCACCTTGGGCTTCGGGATGTTCTTCTTGGCCGCCTTCTTGAAGAGGTTCTTCATGAAGGCCCGGGCCCAGCCGCCGATGTTGAACATGGACGCGGCCTCCGTGAAGTCCTTGCCCGCGTCGTAGTTCTTGGTGTTGTCGTCCACCCCGTGCTTCTCGGTGAACTTCTTGTAGTCGTCGTTCACACCGCAGTTGGAGTTACCGCCCCAGCACCACGGCTCGGTGGCGTATTCGAGGGCGTCCATGCCCTCGGTCAGGGCATCGCCGATGCCACCGAGAATGTCCTTGAAACTGCCCTGCTCCCGCGCGTCCTCCGGTTCCTTGCTGTCACAGATGCCGTAGTTGCGCTTGATCAGGGGGCAGGAGTCCGCCTTCGCCGACGCGTAGTTGGCGCTGCCCATGGTGGACATGCCACCGGAGTTCGCGGACTGGCTGCTGCGCCAGTGCACGTAGTTGAGCACGGCGATGATCATCCGGACGACGGCGACGATCAGGGCGATGAGCGCCCCGAAGAACTTGCCGTCCGGGTCGGCGAACGTCACCGGGTTGTTGTTGCCGTACGAGTAGCCGTTGATCTGCTGGGCGTCGGCGTAGTCGGCGATCGGGTCGACGCTGACGAAGCGTCCTGTGGTCGGGTCGTAGTCCCTGGCGCCCAGGTGGACCAGGCCCGTCGGGTCCTTGGTGCCACCGACGAAGCCCTTCTCGCCGACCCAGGCCGTGGCGGCCTTGCCCCGGTCCTCACCGAACGGCGTCATGTGCCGCCGGGTGACGGCCTGCGTGGTGGCGTCGACCTGGATGTTCGCCGTGCCGTTGTGGTCGCTCGCGATCCAGGTCAGTCCGGCCTCGGTGCGTACGGCGACGGCCTGGCCGCCGTGCACGTAGTAGCGGGTGGCCGTGACCTTGCCGCTCGCCTTGTCCAGCCGCAGCTCCGTCTCGCCGAGGTACAGCGTGGTGCCGGTGCTGTCACGCCGGATGAGACGGTCCCCGTCGGCGTCTTCGAGGAACCTGGTGGTGCTGCCGTCGGCCTCCGTGGCCTTCTCGACATCTCCTTCGAGCCCGAAGTCGAGGTCCTGCGTGTGGCCGTCGACGGTGCGGGTGTCGGTGTTGCCGGCGCGGTCGTAGGTGTAGGACGTGCGGCCGGTGACCGTGCCGTCCGCCTTCTTCGTCTCGGTGGACGCCAGGGCGTGCGGGCGCAGCTGATCTGCCGTCTTGTAGACGTACGACGCGGTGGTCCCGGCCAGGTGGTCGGTGGCCGTCTCGCGGTTGCCGGCGCTGTCGTAGGTGAACGACTGCCAGTAGGGGGCGGGGCCGCCCACCGTGTCCTTGGCCGGCGTGTCGGAGCACTCCGCGGTGGCGGTCCAGGCCGACTTGAGCCTGCGGTGCCCGTCGTAGGTGAAGCACTGCTTGTCGCCGGGGCTGGTGGCCCGGTCCTCGATCTCGACGGGGTTGCCGGCGCGGTCGTAGTGGTAGGCGACGTCGGAGTCCGTCCCGGAGTGGGTCTCGGACACGACGGTCTGCCGGGCGAGCCGCTTGGTGCCGTCCTCGTAGTCCCGGTTGATCTCCGTCCAGTCAGCCGATGAGGAGACGCCCAGGGTGACGCGGATCTGTTCGCCGGCCGGCAGGTAGTCCGTGTTCCGGACGATGCCCGTCAGGCCCGTCAGGGTGTCCGGCAGCCGCTGGTCGGTGTAGCCGTAGTCGAGGACCTCCTGGGCCAGGCCGCCCATGGCGGGTATGGTCCGCTTCTTCAGGGTGCCGTCGATGTTGTAGGCGTTGGTGAGGGTGAAGACGCCGGTGGAGCCGGCCAGCCCGCCCTCGGACTTGCTCACCGTGTACTGCTCGCTCAGGACGCGGTAGACCTTGTCGTACTTGGCGTTGGTCTTCGCGTACACGTCGCCGGACTTGCCGCCGACATACCGGATGGCGGAGGTCAGCTGTCCCTTGGCGATGGTGTCGTAGCTCCAGCGCGCCAGGTACTTGTCGTCCGCGGGTGCCGGCTTGCCGTCGACGACGGGCACCTTCCCGTCCAGGCGGCCGGTGGTGCGGCCGAGCAGGTCGTAGGTGTATCCGATGGACTTCCCGCGCGCGTCGGTCGTACTCGCGAGCCGGTCGAGGTCGTCGAACTCGTACGAGGTCGTGCCCGCGTCGGGGTCCGTGGTGCTGTCCTTGCGGCCCAGGAAGTCGTAGCCGAACGACCAGCGGTTGCCGTCGTCGTCCTTGACCTCGGAGAGCCGGTCGGCGTGGTCGTAGCCGTAGCTGAGCCTGGTGAACTTCGGGCTCACGGTGTTGCCGTCGTACTCCAGCTTCTCGAGGGTACGGCCGCGGGCGTCGACCTTCTCGCGGACGGCCGAGGCACCGGCCGGCGGCTCGACGAGCGTCGTGTCACCCGTGTAGGTGTGCGTGGTGCGTGAGAACTCCTTGCCGTTGGTGAGCGTCTTCTCCACCGTCGGCCGGCCGGCGCCGTCGTAGACGGTCTCCGTGCCGGCGGGAGCGGCGGTCAGCAGGGTGGCCAGCTCCCCGGAGGCCGTCTTGGTGTCCACGTAGTCCGCCGACGTCTCCACCGCCAGGCCACGGGTGTCGTACTTGGTCTCCGTGACGATGCGGCCGGTGCCGGAGGCGGCGGGCGCCTGGGTCTGGCGTGACCGCAGCAGTCCGTCGAAGATCTCGTAGCTGGTGCGGTAGGTGGTGCCGTCGTTGTTGAGCGTGCTGCTGGCCACCCACGACGCCGCGGCGTTCTGCACCTTGTAGGCGAACCGGTAGCTCGGAGCCTGCTGGGCGGACCGGTCCCGGTCGGCGAGCCACACGTCGGTGAGCTGGCCGAGGCTGTCGTAGGCCAGCTCGGTGCGGTTGCCGTTGGCGTCGGTGGTGGCGGTCCGCACGCCCCAGTCGGGGGCGAACTCCGTCGCGGTGGACTGCTCCAGGGCGTTGAGCTGCACCGTCTTCGTCAGCGGTCCGCTCGCCGCCGGGGTGTAGTCGATGTGTCCCGTGCGGGTGCCCTTGGTGTCCCAGGTGTCGGTGACGCGGCCGAGCCCGTCGAACTTGGCGGTGGAGACGGTCTGGAGCTGAGCGGTGGTACCGCTGTAGCCGGTGACGCGTTCCACCTTGGTGGCGTCACCCTTGGTGGCAGCCTTGCCCCAGGCCTGGCCGTCGTAGGAGGTGCGTACGTCGGAGATGACGTCGGTGGTTTTCGGGTCACCGGTGCGCCTGGGCGTCTCGTCACAGCCTGTGGAGACCTTCTCCACCCGTTTCGGCAGCCCGAGGATCCACGCCGAGGTATTGGCCGCGTACTCGGTGACGGTGCAGTCCTTGTCGCCGGCCGCGTCGGTCTCCTCCTCGAAGGGCAGACCGCTGTCGGGGTCGTACGTCGTGGTCTTCGTCGCGGTGAGCGCGCCGCCTCCGCCGAGCGCGGTGCGTGTCACCGAAGTGCCGGTGCGCACCATGTAGGCGTTGACCGTGCCGTAGGAGTGCTTGGCCGTCGCCGACGTGCGGGACCAGGGGGTCTCCACGGTCGCGCTCACCTCGGCGCCGTCGACGCCGTTGTAGGTCGTCTGCTCGCGCACCTGGCCGGCGAACTGCTCGGCGTCCGTCTTCGACACGCCCTGGGAGTCGGTGATCGTCTCCTTGCGGGGTGTGCCGTCGGACTGCTTGTCGCCGTCCATGCCGCGGTAGTACAGCGCGGTGGTCTTCGAACGGGTGCCGGACGGCTCACCAGTGGTCGTGGTGACCTTCTGATAGCCGCGCCAGACCCCCCAGGTGCGGTACTTGGCCGGTGTGATGGGCGACTCGTCGTCGTAGGCCCAGGCACCGCCGCCGGAGTAGGTGTAGTCGGTCTGCTTGAGCGGGGCACCGCCGGTCGGGTCGGACTCGAGAACCTGGGTGACGACGTACTTGTGGAACCAGTCGGTCCGGGGCTGCGGGTCGGTGCCCGGCGTCGGGTTGGACGGCGGGATCCACTTCACCGGATAGCAGCGGCGGGTGTTGGCGTCGAGCTTGGCCGGAACGTCCGTCCCGGCGACGCAGTCCTCCTTGGAGTAGTTCACGGTCAGCTTGGAGCCGGTCTCCGAAGTGACCGTGCGAACACGCCACTTGATGAAGGGTGCGACGTCGTCACCGGTCTTGTCGACCCGGTTGTGCAGCTGGACGCCGCTGAACCGCACCGCGGGCAGCGAGACATCGCTGCCGGACTTGCCGGTGCGCTGAACGGACTCCAGCCACAGACCGGCGTCCGAACCGTCGCCCGGGTCGGGGAAGGACTGCCCCAGGTGCCAGGCGTTCACGGACCGGAAGTCGCTGTCGGCGGTGCCCGCGCCGTCGTACACCTGGGTGCTGACGTCCGTCAGGCGCTTGCGGCTGAAGAACGCCGGGCTGGGCTGGTCGGTGCAGGCCTTGTCGGCCGCGCAGATCAGGTCGAACGGGACGTCCGGCCAGGCATTGCGGTTGGCCGAGGTCAGTGAGGAGCAGGTCTCCTTGCCGGAGACGGGGAGGCAGCGTTCGGCGACCGCGAACTTCACGCGCGCGGAGGCCGGCTGGGTGAAGACGGTGTCGCTGCGCTGGCCGTAGTCGATCCGCTTGAGCCAGCCGCCACGTGTGTAGGCGGTGCCGTTGCCGGTGGTGCCGTTCTTGGCGTAGTGGTTGGTCTCCTTGTCGTACCAGTACGTCATCACGTTGCCGTGCGGGTCGACGACGTAGTCCAGGTTCCACCGCCAGGCCTGCGTCTTGGCGCGGCCGGAGAAGGAGCTGCCCGAGGCGTAACCGGGTTCCTTGTCGTCGTCGCCGAAGACCGGGACGGTCCAGACCGAGTTGGTCTCCTCCTTGCCTGAACTCCAGTTCGGCAGCCGGTTCCTGCCGAAGACGTACTGGGTGCCGTCGGTACTGGTGACCGTCCAGAACTCGCCCTTGTCACCGCTGTCGCCGTCGTCACCGTTGGCGGCGCCGGTCTCCCGGACGACGCGCTCACCGTCGTCGCTCTTGGGCCGCCAGGTGCCGTCCGAACCCTTCACCAGCGGGGTCGACTTGCCGTTCAGGACGAGGGAGGCGTTGTCCTCCTTCCAGCACAGGTCGTACTTCTTGTCCTGGCCGTCGTCCTCGCAACTCGCGTAGGCGCGCTCGACGTAGGAGACCGGAAGGTCGAAGCCCTCACCGATCCAGGACGACTGCGCACTGGTGGAGGAGGTCCGGCCGTCGACGCTCTGCGCCGAGTAGTTGATCGCCAGGCTCGGCGTGGGGCCGGCGGCCGCAGGCGGGGTCTGGAGAGGATAGTTCCAGGTGAAGTCGCCGTTGGAACCACCTGCCGCCCAGGTGGAGGACATGGCCAGCGGGGTGGCTTCGTAGCTGCCCTGGTCGGAGCCGGCCGCGGCGGAGAGCGCGAAGACCGCCGCGGCGGCCTTGCCCGTCTTCGGCGTCGTGACCTGTGCGGTCACGGTCTCGGACACGGTGTGGTTGGCCGAGGGAACCGGGGTGGTGCGACGGCACTCCGCCTTCCGCGGCGCTGTCAGCGCGCACTCGGGAAGCTGTACGAGCCGCAGCCTGGAGGACCAGTTGCCGCTGTAGGCGTCGGCGAAGGAGCTGTAGTCCACGGTGGTGGCGAGGTCGGCCGCCCCGCGCGCGCCGTCGGCGCGCGCGACGGTGAACACCAGCCCGTCGATGCCGAGTCGTCCGGTGGCCGCGCGGTCGAGCACGCGGACCCGGGCCTTTTCGGGCGCGCGGCCCGGCTTCCTGCGCGGCTGCGCGAGGGCCAGGGGCATTCCTGGCGCCTTGGCCCGGGTGCGCACGCCCTCCGGAAGGTCGACCGTCACCGCCGCGGCGGACGGCCAGGTCACCTTCGCGCGGGCCTTGGCGAGCGTCCGCTTCGCCGCGGCGACCGTGGGGTCGTGCACCTTCCCGGCTTTGGGGTCGAAGGGGCGGGCCTTGCCGTACTGGGCCTCCTGAAGAGCGGTGTGGTCACGCGTACGAGGCGCCGCCTGCGCGGGTGCGGTGCTCAGCAGACCGGCGACGACGGCGGTGGAGACGGGCAGCACGACGGCCGCGAGTCTGCGGCGCGTCGCCCTGCTCCATGCCCAGTTTCTGGGCAGCAGTGAGCTGTTCCTGGACAGCACGTGGGGGATCTCCCGAATTCTGAGAGGTGACGGCCTGCCGGGATCGCGTCCCGGCAGGCCGATGAACGAAAGGTCGGTGCTACTCGATCGGGACCGGCGGCTCGTCCACCGTCGCGAGCTGGGTGATCTCCGCCTCGGAGAGGACACCCGTGTACACGCGCAGGTCGTCCAGCCGGCCGGGCAGAGCGTTGCCCCATTCGCCGTTGTCGTGCCGGCGGGCGGCACCGACCATCAGTGGGCCGGCGGGCTGGAACGTCGCCTCGCTGAGCACGCCGTCCTCGTCACCCTGCCGCTGCCCGGAGACGTAGAGCTTCACCGACTGGTTCACGGAGTCGAAGACCGCGGTGACGTGCACCCAGCCGCCGGGCGGGTTGACCTCGTCGGAGACGGCCGTCGCTGCGGGGCCGTTGAGCACGTCGGTCCCGTACCGGCCGAAGTTCCAGTCACCGATCGCCTCGCCCGCCTCCTGGCGGTACCAGAGACGGAACGAGTTGCGCTCGGCCCCCGGATGCGCGAAGACGGTCGGTGAGTGCGCGGCGGTGGTGTCGTCGAGCTGCGACTGGGCGGCCAGATTGACCCATCCGGCCACGGTGTAGCTGCCCGACTCGTCCAGTGGGACGGTCGAAGTGGCTTTGCCCAGCTTGGTCTCGTCGAGTTCCAGCACGGTGCCGTGGGCGGGATCGTCGGTGGCCGCGAAGGCGGCACCGGTCTGCAGGGCCAGTGCGTTGCCCCGCCCGGTGGCGTCTGCGGCGCTGGTGCCGGAGGTTTCGTCGAACAGCCAGTTGGCGAGCAGTGTGGCCCGCGTCTGTCCGGTGGCCGGGTCCTCGGCGTTGGCGATCGGCTCCAGTTCGTTCTCGAAGACCACCCGGTTCCACACCTGGACCTGGTCGATGTCGCCCTCGAAGTAGTCGGTGTACCCACCGCCCGCCCGCATGCGGCCGACCTCGAAGGTGCCCTTGGCAGCCCATGGCGTGGTGTATTCCGTGGTGGCCTGGAGACGCCCGTTGACGTAGAAGCGCAGCTGCTTCTTGTTCTGGTCGTAGACGCCCAGCAGGTGGGTCCAGGCACCGACCACGGGCGGTCGCTGCGACAGGGTACGGGTGATGACCGGGGTGTCGCTGTCGGCCGAGTAGCGGTTGAAGACCCAGCGGTCGTAGGACTGCGAGTAGTAGATCTGGAAGCCGCCGGCCCGGCTGCCGCTCTGTGTCACCACGGTCGAGATGTGGTTCTTCGAGGTCAGCCGTGCCCATGCCGAGACGGTGAAGCTGTTGGTCGTGTCCAGTACGGACGCGGCCGTGCTGCCCGAGACGGTGGAGCCGTTCCCGCGCAGGCCCGCGCCCAGGCGTGCCTTGTCCGACCAGGACGCAGAGGTGAGCGTCAGCGGCCGGTTGTGGCCGGAGCCGTCGGCCGCGGTGGTGCCGGTGCCCTCGTCGAGGGTCCAACCCGCCACCGGATCGGCCCCCTTGGCGGCCTTGAACAGGTAGTCGTAGTGCGCGCCCGGGTTTCCCGCGCCGTCGAATGTCTGCACCCGCAGCGTGTTCGTCAGGCGTTTGTCGGGTGCGGCCTCGATCTCGTAGCTGGGCGTGTTGACGCTGAACGTCTTGCTGCCGAGCAGGACGCCGTTGAGCCACCAGTCGTAGCGGCGCACGTCGGTGGCGCCCGCGTCGACCTTGAAGGAGGCCGTCATGCCCACGCTGCCGTACTCCGGGTCGGCCACCTCACAGGTCGTGCCGGCGCACTCCTTGTACACGGTGGAGGAGACCTTCGGCGCGGGCGGGCCCTTGCTGTCGATCTTGAAGTAGCAGTAGCCCGACCATGGCCCGAACAGGGAGGCGGTATCGCCCTTCCAGGTGTACTTGTATTCCGTACGGGCGCGGAACTTGTACACCACGTCGTTGTCGAGCGTGGCCGTCGCGATCGTCCCGGCCGTACCGCTGTCGGTCCAGGTGGACGGCTTCAGCGACGTCGGTGTGGTGCTGCTGCCCCTGTTCAGTTCGAAGTTGGGGCGCAGCGAGGAGTTGGAGGCGTCGGACGAGGTCGGCGTCGCCGTCAGCCGGGGGGTGGTGTCGCGGATGAGTGCCGGCGCGGACGACGCCGAGCAGGACACCTTCGGGTCGGACATCTTCACCGACGAGGGCTTGTCCGCCGGCGGCGTGACGTAGGTGATCGCGAGACGTGGCTGGCGCGAGGACGTGGAGTCCGGGTCGAGCGGCGACATGAACTGCTTCCATGCGATCGGGTCGCCCTCGTCGGCCCGCAGGCCGAGCGTGGTCAGGGTGTCCTTCGCCTTCGCGGTGTACGCCACGGCCGAGGTCGCATCGAACTCGATGTCGCCGTCGGGACAGTCGGACGAGAAGCCCTTGGCCGCGGAGACCGTGTCGGACTTCGTGTACCACTTGGGCGGATTCCTGGTCCATGTGGTCGACGACGAGATCTGACTGGTGCGGTACAGGTCGATGTCGTGCTTCACGCAGTTCGCCGACCAGATGGCGTATGGCGTGAAGGTCGCGGCGAGGATCTTCTTGCCGGCGACCCTGCGGGTGTCGAACTGGAAGAGCGACCGGGCCTTCTTGTTGTCAACGTACGCGTCGTAGCCGACGCCGAGGGCGTGCTTCGTCTTCCAGAAGCTCGTCGTGGGCTCGCTGGACCAGATGGTCGTCCAGCCCGTGAGCGTGGCCTTCACCGCGGGCGGGTCCAGGACGACGGGGTAGACAGTGGAGCTGTCGGCGAGGAAGTCCTGGTCGGGTGTGATGGTCAGGGTTCTGTCGGTGACGCCGGTGTCCATGACCGCCGTACGCGATCCCGGGCCGGCGCCGAGTGGGGCGGTCCCGGTGCCCGCAGAGGTGGACACGTCGGCGAGGACGGCCGAACCGGAGCGCGACTTCGGGGACTTGGCCCTGGCCGAGGACCCCGTCCGGGCGGCCGCCTGCTGCGCTCCCGAGTCCCACATCAGCGCAGAACCACTGGAGATGACGGGACGTCCGGAGCCGTCCACGAACGCGGCGGTGCCGGAGTCGTCGGAGCGGGCGGTCAGGCCACGCGTTTCGAGGGGGAAACTCACCTTCCTGAGCGCGGGGTCGGCGGCTGCCTTCCGCGAGCGGAGCACCAAGTGGTAGGTGAAGCCGTCCGGGTGGACCTGCACGGCGAGGTCCACGTCCGGCAGTACGGAGCGGTAGAGGGCTGAGGAGCCCTGGATCTCGGGCTTTGGCAACGGCCATGGGGAGGAGACCGCGTACTCACGGCCACCGGTGAGCATCCGGGCCAGCGGTGCGCCCGGCCCGCCTCCGGACAGCCGGATGTCCTCGGCCGCCCGGGGCGCGAGACTTCCGTCGGCGCGCTCTTCCAGGGCGGTGTCGATGCCGGTCCATTCACCGTTCTTGCGGACCCGCTCCGGAGACACCGACGTCTCGGCCGTGAAGGTACCGTCCGGGTTGGCGAGGACGCGTCCGGTGGGGGAGGTCAGTTGGGCCACCTCCACTCGGTGGCCGGAGGCCACGGCCTCCTTCGACGCCTTCTCCTCGGCGGTGGGTTCCGGGAGTTGGTCGTCCTCCCAGAAGTCCTTGCCACGAGCGGTGGCGTCGGCCGTCCGGCCGACGCCACCCGATGCCGTGCCCGCCGCCTGCGCCGGAAGTGCCCCTGCCAGTGCCAGTGCGGCACAGGCGAAGGCCAATCCCCCACGCAGCGTTCTCCTGCGACGTCTTGGTCGCACGATCCCCCCGCTTTCTTTAATTTTTCATAAGAATCTTGAGCATCGACAGGCTACTTACTTACTCCCTCCTTACCAACGGAGATGCCGGAGACAAAGATCACAGGATCTCCACATGTCGACCGGCCACACAACACCCATGAGGGTGGGGGCACTTACGCCCTGATTCTGGTCACCACCCACCTCCCGTGGACCCGCTCGCCCACCGTCTCGTAGCCGGAGCGGAAGGAGCCCAGCCAGTTCAGGGTCAGGGTGGATTCCGCGCGCGACAGCACCGGGGTGTAGCCGGCGTGGGTGTGCCGAGCGACGTAGGGGAAGGGGTAGACCGGGCGGGCGTCGGTGGTGGTGCCGTCGGCGGCCACCGACCGGGTCGGCAGGCTCGCCGGGGCCTTGCCCTCGGTCACCCAGTCGACCAGGGCGGTCAGCGCGTCGAACGTGCTCGGGCCCTGGCCGCCGCCGCAGTGGGCGACGCCCGGCAACAGGAAGAGACGCGCGAAGTCCTCCGTCGCCGCCGTGCCGCCCATCGCCTTCGTCACCGCCTTGTAGTAGGCCATGGTGCCGACGGCCGCCGCCCGACGCCTTGAACGCCGTCAGGTCGGGGTCGGTGGCGTCGTACACGCCCTCGTTCGGCCGCATGATCTTCTCGAAGTAGGCGGAGGTGAACTTGACGTCCTTGTACGTCAGTTCCGGGCGCGGCTCGTCGAAGACCAGGTAGCGGACGGTGTCCTTGACGAAGTTGATGTCACCGGTGGTGCCGGTGGCCGTGGCCGGCACGATGACGCCGGCCCAGTTCAGCTCGGAACCGCGCAGCTGGTAGCCCGGGTACAGCAGTTCGCCGTGCTCGTCGGTGGGGCCCGCGTAGATCCGGCGCAGGGTGGTGACCTGGTCGGCGGTCAGGCAGTAGGCGTCGGTCCTGGCGGTCCGTCCCGCCTCGCACTTGATGGACGCCGGGTCCCATGTGCAGCTCAGCGGGTCGGTGATGATCCCGCCGGTGGCTCCGCAGCCCTTGAGCACGGCCCGGTGCAGCGGCTCCAGGTCGGCGGTGGTGAGGGTGGCGGGCCCGCCCCGGAGGAAGACCGACCGGGCGGTCCAGGCGTGCGAGGAGGTGTTCAGCGCGGTGAAGTTGTTGGCCGGTGCGCCGGAGACGATGCCGTCGAAGTCGTCCGGGTAGCGCTGGGCCTCGGTCAGGCCCTGGTGGCCGCCCTGGGAGCAGCCGTCGAAGTAGGAGTGTGCGGCGGCCCTGCCGTAGTAGCTCCTGACGACGGCCTTGGCCACCCGCACCAGTTGGTGGTCCGACTTGTAGCCGAAGTCGGCGCGCAGGGCTGGGTCGGTGCCGAACAGGCCGCCGCCCTGCGAGTGGCCCTCGTCGCTGGAGGCGACCGCGAAGGCGCCGTCGGTCAGCGGGACACAGCCGGCCGACGCCGCCGCGCTGTCCGTGCTCACGCTGCCGCACAGGCCGCCGCAGCCCAACTGGAGGTAGGCGCCCTGCCAGCCGTTCCGCGGCAGCCGCAGCTCGAAGTGGATCTGCGGGGCGATCACGCCCCGGACGTCGCAGGCCGCCCATGGGCCGAGCTTGTTGTCGCCGGCCGACAGCTCGGTGGCCGACGTGATCTGGAAGGGCGCGCCGGGTACGGCCGCGGCCAGGTCGAGCGTGGTGACGTCGGAGCAGGACATCGCCGTGGCGATACCGGCGGACGTACTGCCGGCCGGGACGGCGCCCGTCGGGGTCCGGTCGGCTCGGGTGCCGCCGGCGGCGGTGCCGCCGAAGGCCGTCAGCGCGCCGGTGAGGACGGTGAGGACGGCCAGGACGGCGGCGCCCTTCCAGCGGCGCCATCGGAAGAACACGGGCATGCGCGAGCTCCGTTCGGTCGTGGGTGGGGGAGTGCCGCCGGGGCGGGGACGCTCGGGCGGTGCGCCGCGCCGGACGCGGCGGCTGTCCGGCCGGACCGGTCGGTCGCAGATGGTGCCCAGGGGTACGGCCCGGGGTGCCGGGGTGCCGGGGTGTCGGGGTGTTCGGGGTGCGCCTACGTCATCCGCCGGGTGGGCGGGGCGGGTTGGTCCACTGTTGCGGCACGGCAGGAACCTAGTCCGGCGCTCCGGGCCGGGGCATGGGTTGTTGACGAGATTGTTGACGATCTGGTGTGCCGGTGAGCCATATGATCAAGGAGGAAGCGACCGCGTTCCGGGGAAACCGGTGGGAGGGGTGGGGGAGCGTGCCCGAGAGGCCGGCCGAAGAGGTACCCGGCGGTGTGGCGGTGCGGGGCGCCGGCCCGGCGCCCTGCCGTGTCGTCGTCTGCCGGGACTGTTGCTGCGGCACCGCCAAGGTGGCCGGCGTCGATCACGCGGGGCAGACCGCGCGCCTGGAAGCGGAGGTGCCCCTGCGCATCTCGGCCTGCCTCGACGTGTGCGAACAGGCCAACGTCGTCGTCGTACAGCCCTCCGCCGCGGGGCGGGCCGCCGGTGCGCGGCCGGTGTGGCTGGGCCTCGTCAACGATCCCGACGCGATCGAGGACGTCATCGGCTGGGTGCACGCGGGCGGCCCGGGCGCCGCCCCCATGCCGGACATCCTCGACCTCTACACCTTCACCCCACCCCGCCTGGCCGGCACGGCATCCCGAGACGGTCGCCGCGTCGGTCCGTGACCTCGCGCGGGGCTGCGCGGCACGGGGGGGTCGGGCCCGCGCCGGTCCCTGGGCCGCGCCGGTTCTGAGCAGCGGAAACACGCGAGCCGCGCCAGTCGCTGAGCCGGACGGGCACCGGAACGTGCGCAGGCCGCGAGCCGCGGAGGCACGCGAGCCATATCGTCCCCGCCCGCACCGGTCCCTGAGCCGCACGGGCACCGGAGCCCGCCTAGCCCCGTTCCGCAGAGGCAGCGAGCCGCGCAGGCCGGGGGCCGCGTGGACAGCCGAGCCGCACGGCCCCCGGCCCGCATCGGCACCGGAGCCCGCGCAGGCCCCGAGTCGCGCAGGCGGCCGAGCCGCACCGGCGTTGTCCGCCCGCACCGGCGCTCTCCGCCCGCACCGGCCCCCGCCGCACCGGCGGCCCTCACCCCGTACCGCCACCCGATCCGGCACCGATCCGGCCCCTGACTCGGCTCCCTGGGGCGACCTCCATGCCCGAAGGTTCCGCACGTGCCGCGTGGGGCACCCGTCGTGGTGGCCATCCGTGGCCGTGGGTGTCGTGGTGCCGCCGACCATGGCCACGACCGTCGAGCGGGCCCCGAGCAGTCGGTCCGTCCACCGTCTCGTCCGCCGACGAGTGCCCCACGCCCGCCCGAGGAGGCACCGGCACACGGAGCGGCGCGGGACGCGACGAGGTCCCCCACGCCCGCCCGGCACGCGCCGGCGAGGCGTCCCGCGGCCCCCACGGAACAGGGCCTCCGGCCACCACCGGCGCGGACGCCCCCCGATGCCCTTCCGGGATGCGATCGTGGGAAGTGGGCAGGTGGTCCGACGGGTGACGAACGCGAGGAGGTACCTCATGCGGAACGACGGAACGGACCAGGTCGACTGGCGCGGGTTCGCCGAGCAGATGGCGACCATGGCGCGTGACCTGCTGGCGCAGGATTCGGTGACCCGGACCCTGGACCGGATCACCGCTTCCGCCGTCGAACTCGTCCCCGGCTGTGACGCGTCCGGCATCCTCATTCTGCACAGCAAGGGCGCGAAGACCCTCGCCCCGACCGAGCAGCTCGTCGTCGACAGCGACCGGATCCAGACGGACCTGCGGGAAGGCCCCTGCTACGACGTGGCGAGCCGGGAGAACCCGGAGCGGGTCTTCCGCATCGAGGACTTCCGCGAGGAGCACCCCCGCTGGCCCGCCTACGTCTCCCAGGCCCGCGAACTGGGCGTGCGCAGCATGATGGGCTTCCTGCTCTTCACCGAGGACGAGGACCTGGGCGCCCTGAACCTGTACTCCCGCAGCCCGGGGGTGTTCGACGAGGCCGGAGAGACGGCCGGCTGGCTGCTCGCCTCGCACGCCGCCGTGGCCTTCTCCAGTGCCCGCACGCACGCCCAGCTGGAGCAGGCCGTCGAGACCCGGCACCTCATCGGTGAGGCCATGGGCATCCTCATGGGCTCCCACGACCTCACCGAGGACCAGGCCTTCGACGTGCTGCGCCGCTACTCCCAGGAGAACAACGTCAAGCTCCGGGAGGTGGCCCGCCGGGTCTGCGAGCACGGCGCCCCGGGCTGAGCGGCCCCCTCGGACCGGCCCCCTCGGACCGGGCGCTCCGGGATCAGGCGTCCGCCGGGGGAGCCGTACGCCCCTCGAACGCCTCCAGAATGCGTTCCGCCGCCAGGGTGGCGGTCAACCGGCCCTCCCTGACCTGCCGTTCCAGCTCCGGCGCCGCCTCGCGCACCGCCGGGTCGGCGTGCAGCCGGCCCAGCACCTCGTCGCGGACCATCGACCAGGTCCAGCCGACCTGCTGCTCCCGCCGTTTGGCGGCGAGCCGCCCGGTGGAGTCCAGCAGGGTGCGGTGCTGTTCGAGGCGCTCCCAGACGGTGTCGAGGCCGGCCGACTCCCGCGCGCTGCAGTGCAGCACCGGCGGAGCCCAGAAGGCGTCCTTGCCGTGCATCAGGCGCAGCGCGCCCGCCAGCTCCCGTGCGGCCGCGCGGGCGTCGCGCTCGTGCGGGCCGTCGGCCTTGTTGACGGTGATCACGTCGGCCAGTTCCAGGACGCCCTTCTTGATGCCCTGGAGCTGGTCGCCGGTGCGCGCGAGCGTCAGCAGCAGGAAGGAGTCGACCATGTCGGCGACCGCGGTCTCGGACTGCCCGACGCCGACGGTCTCCACGAGGATCACGTCGTAGCCGGCCGCCTCCATGACCACCATCGACTCCCGGGTGGCCTTCGCGACCCCGCCCAGCGTGCCCGCGCTGGGGGAGGGCCGCACGAAGGCGTCCGGGTCCACCGCGAGCCGTTCCATCCGGGTCTTGTCGCCCAGGATGGAACCGCCGGTGCGGGTGGACGACGGATCCACGGCGAGCACCGCGACCCGGTGGCCCAGCGAGGTCAGCATGGTGCCGAACGCGTCGATGAAAGTCGATTTGCCGACACCCGGGACGCCGCTCACGCCGATCCGCCGCGCCCGGCCGCTGTGCGGCAGCAGCTCGGTGAGGAGCCGCTGCGCCAGCGCCCGGTGCGCGGGCCGGGTGGACTCGACGAGGGTGATGGCGCGGGCCACCAGGGCCCGCTTCCCGTCGAGCACACCCTTCACGTACGTGTCGAGCTCGATCGCTGCCATCGGGCTCTACAGATCGTGGCCGAGGTCGGCCGACAGCCGCTTCACCAGGTCGTACGCCGCGTCCGGGATCACCGTCCCGGGCGGGAACACGGCCGTGGCACCCATCTCCAGCAGGGTCGGCACGTCCTGCGGCGGGATCACCCCACCGACCACGATCATGATGTCCTCCCGGCCCTCCTCGGCGAGCGCCTCGCGCAGCGCCGGGACCAGGGTGAGGTGACCGGCGGCCAGCGAGGACACGCCCACCACGTGGACGTCCGCCTCGACGGCCTGCCGGGCGACCTCCTCCGGGGTCTGGAACAGCGGGCCGACGTCCACGTCGAAGCCGAGGTCGGCGAAGCCGGTGGCGATCACCTTCTGGCCGCGGTCGTGGCCGTCCTGGCCCATCTTGGCGACCAGGATGCGCGGCCGGCGCCCCTCGGCCTCGTCGAAGGCGTCGACCAGGGCACGGGTGCGGTCCACGGACGGGGACTCCCCTGTTTCGCTGCGGTACACGCCGGAGATCGTACGAATCTGGCTCTGGTGACGGCCGTACACCTTCTCCAGGGCGTCGGAGATCTCGCCCACGGTCGCCTTGGCGCGGGCCGCGTGGACGGCCAGCTCCAGCAGATTGCCCTCGCCGTCGGCGGCCCGGGTCAGCGCGTCCAGCGCGTCCCGGCAGGCCTGCTCGTCCCGCTCCGCACGCAGCCGCCGCAGCTTCTCGATCTGCTGGGCCCGCACCGAGGAGTTGTCGACCTTGAGGACCTCGATCTGCTCGTCGCTGTCCACGCGGTACTTGTTGACGCCGATCACCGGCTGACGCCCGGAGTCGATGCGGGCCTGGGTGCGGGCCGCCGCCTCCTCCACGCGCAGCTTGGGGATGCCGGCGTCGATGGCCTGCGCCATGCCGCCCGCCCCCTCGACCTCCTGGATGTGCGCCCAGGCCTTGCGCGCGAGGTCGTACGTCAGCCGCTCCACGTAGGCGCTGCCGCCCCAGGGGTCGATGACCCGGGTGGTGCCCGACTCCTGCTGGATGAGCAGCTGGGTGTTGCGGGCGATGCGCGCGGAGAAGTCCGTGGGCAGGGCCAGGGCCTCGTCGAGCGCGTTGGTGTGCAGCGACTGGGTGTGGCCCTGGGTCGCGGCCATCGCCTCCACACAGGTGCGCGTGACGTTGTTGAACACGTCCTGGGCGGTCAGCGACCAGCCCGAGGTCTGCGAATGGGTGCGCAGAGAGAGGGACTTGCTGTTCTTCGGCTCGAACTGCGAGACCAGCTTGGCCCACAGCAGCCGCGCCGCGCGCAGCTTGGCGACCTCCATGAAGAAGTTCATGCCGATCGCCCAGAAGAACGACAGCCGGGGCGCGAACGCGTCCACGTCCAGACCGGCCTCGCGTCCGGCGCGGAGGTACTCGACGCCGTCCGCGAGGGTGTACGCCAGCTCCAGGTCGGCCGTGGCCCCGGCCTCCTGGATGTGGTAGCCCGAGATGGAGATGGAGTTGTAGCGGGGCATCCGCTGCGAGGTGTACGCGAAGATGTCGGAGATGATCCGCATCGACGGCTTCGGCGGATAGATGTAGGTGTTGCGGACCATGAACTCCTTCAGAATGTCGTTCTGAATGGTTCCGGCCAGCTTCTCGGGCGGTACGCCCTGCTCCTCCGCCGCCACGATGTACAGCGCCAGCACCGGCAGCACGGCGCCGTTCATCGTCATCGACACGGTCATCCTGTCCAACGGGATGCCGTCGAACAGCTGCCGCATGTCGTAGATCGAGTCGATCGCCACGCCCGCCATGCCGACGTCGCCGGTGACGCGCGGGTGGTCGCTGTCGTAACCCCGGTGCGTGGGCAGGTCGAAGGCGACGGACAGGCCCTTCTGGCCCGCCGCCAGGTTGCGCCGGTAGAAGGCGTTGGACTCCTCGGCGGTGGAGAAGCCCGCGTACTGGCGGATCGTCCAGGGCTGGTTGACGTACATCGTCGGGTACGGTCCGCGCAGGTACGGCGCCATGCCGGGGAACGTGTCGAGGAAGTCCAGGCCCTCCAGGTCGCGCCCGGTGTACAGCGGCTTGACCCCGATGCCCTCCGGGGTCTCCCACAGCGGTTCCTCACCGCCGGTCGCCCGCTTGACGGCGGCACGCCACTCCTCGGCACTGCCGTCGGCGACCGGGGTCCCCAGCTCGATGCCGGAGAAGTCGGGGATTCCCATCAGGACACTCCCATGCGGTCCAGGGTCGCGGACAGGACGTCGATGGCGTCGCAGCCCGCGAAGACGTACGAGTCGACGCCCGTGTACTCGGCCGGGCGGCCCGCGAGGAACACGTGCCGGGCACCCGCCGCGCGCAGGGACCGTGCGGTCTGCTCGGCCTGTTCGGCGTAGAGCGCGTCGCTGGAGCAGAGCACGGCCTCGGTGGCGCCGCTGTCCTCGAAGCGGCCCTCGGTGACCGGCTCGATGCCGCCCGCCTGGAAGAGGTTGGCCGCGAAGGTCGAGCGCGCGGTGTACTCGGCGGCCGAGCCCAGCGCGGCGAGGAAGACGCGCGGGCGGGCGCCGGTCGCCGCGAGGTGCGCGTCCGAGCGGGCGCGCAGCTCCTCGTACGCCTCGTCCCGGCGGACCCGCGGCAGACCGCCGGACGGCTGCTCGGGCGCGGGCGCGCGCTCCACCGGCTTCTCGGCGAGGAACGGGAACTCGCTGACACCGGTGATGGGTTCGCGCCGCTTGGCGAGCTTCTTGGACCGCTCCGCCCATGTCGTCGCCAGGTCCGTACGCAGCCGGCCGGAGCGCAGTACGGCGGCCTGTCCCGCGTCGCGCTCGATCGACCGGAAGAACTCCCAGGCGGCGCCCGCGAGTTCGTCCGTCAGCCGCTCGACGTAATAGGAGCCGCCCGCCGGGTCGACGACCCGGGCCAGGTGGGACTCCTCGATCAGGATGGTGGAGGTGTTGCGGGCGATGCGGCGGGCGAAGGCGTCGGGCAGGCCCAGCGCGTGGTCGAACGGCAGCACGGTCACCGAGTCCGCGCCGCCGACCCCGGCGGCCAGCGTCGCCACCGTCGTGCGCAGCATGTTCACCCACGGGTCGCGGCGGGACATCATCACCGGCGAGGTCACCGCGTGCTGCACCTGCGCGCCGGCGCCCGGTGCCCCGGACACCTCGGCGACACGCGCCCACAGCCGGCGCGCCGCGCGCAGCTTGGCGATGGTCAGGAACTGGTCTGCGGTGGCCGCGTAGCGGAACTCCAGCTGGGCAGCGGCCTGTTCGACGCCGAGTCCGGCCTCCGTCAGCTCCCGCAGGTAGGCGACAGCGGTGGCGAGCGAGGCGCCCAGCTCCTGCGCGGCCGAGCCGCCCGCCTCGTGGTACGGCAGCGCGTCCACGGTCAGCGCGCGCAGCCCCGGGTACGTCTCGGCGCAGCGTGCGGCCAGGGCGGCGAACGGTGCGAACTCCAGGGCCTCGCCGGTCCGTGCCTCGTGGCCGAGCGGGTCGGCGCCCAGGGTGCCGCGGACGGCCTTGGGGTCGACGCCCTGCTCCTCGTACAGCCGCAGCAGCGCCGCGGCGGCGGCCGCGGTGTCACGGCCCGCGTCCAGCGCGACGGGCGCCAGGTCGAGATAGACACCGTCGAGCGCGCGGCCCAGCTCCGGGACCGGGATACCGCCCTCGCCCAGCACCAGCCACAGCGAGGAGACGCCGTTCTCCAGATCGGCCAGCACGGCGCTCGCCGAGCGGTCGGTGAGCACGGCGTGCCGCTGACGCACGTCCCAGCCGCCCGTGACACCGCCCTCGGCGCGGCCGCCCCGTACGAAGGGGGCGAAGCCCGGCAGGCCGGGGTCGGGCGCGGCGTCGCGCGCGGTGTAGAGGGGCCGGGTGCGCAGCCCGTCCTCCAGCGTCGTGGACAGGGCGTCCTCAGCTGCCGCGCCCGAGACTTCCTTGCCCGACTTGCGCAGCACACCCTCGACCAGGCGTTGCCACTGCTCGTGTGTCGCGTCAGGGAACTCGGCGGCCAGTGGGAGCCCGTCGTCAGGCAGGACCGTCATGCTCGGATGCTAGGGCAGGCCGCTCAACCGAGTGCAGCGCGGGGGCTGTGAGCTTTCTCCCCTTGCGGTTGTGACCTGCGCCTCCCCGGGCCGTCACGGCCGGCTCGCGGGCCGGTCCGCCCCCTGCTCCAGGTCGGGTACGAGCGCGCACATGGCCGCGCGCTGGTCGGGGCCGACGGAGTCGGAGAGGGCCTGCCGCACGGTGCCGGCCAGCAGCGACGACGTCTCGCGCAGCCGGTCGCGCGCCTTCTCGGTGAGGGCGACCTGCACGCCGCGCTTGTCGCCGCACACGGACGTGCGGCTGACGAGGCCCGCGTGCTGGAGGCAGGCGATCTGGTAGGTGAGCCGTGTCTTGGGGCGGCCGAGGAGATCGGCCACCTGGGTCATGCGCAGTCCGTCGCGGGGCTGTCCGGCGAGCAGGCACAGGATCAGGAACTCGTCGTGGGAGACGTCGAGGGTCTCCTTCACGACCGTCCGCAGGCGCTGCTCCACGGCGCCGGTCGCGGCGAGCAGGACCATCCAGGCGCGCAACTCGTCCGGGAGCAGCCCGTCGCCACCGCCGGCGGACGGGCATCCGGGCTGGTCGGTGGGGTGGGTGTCGGCGGAGGACATGGCTTGAGTCTACCTGTGGTCCACTTTTGGACGACCAGGTTGTTCAATTTTGGATCAGGGGCTAGCGTGAAGTCATCCAAAATTGGACCACTGCTGAGGAGCACACCATGACCGTCACCGTCGAGACCGGTCCGTGGCGGCTGGACCCCACCGCCTCCACGGTGGCGCTGCGCCACCGGACGATGTGGGGTCTCGTCACCGTGAAGGGCGCGTTCGCGGAGATCGGCGGCAGGGGCGAGGTGCGGCCGGACGGCTCGGCCGACGGCACCGTGACCCTGGGCGCCGCCTCCCTGGACACCGGGAACACCAGGCGGGACACCCACCTGCGCTCGGCGGACTTCTTCGACGCCGGCAACCACCCGGAGATCACCTTCGCCGTGCGGGCCGCCGACCGCCTCGACGCGGACGGCGTCCGTGTCACCGGCAGCCTGACCGTACGCGGCGTCACCGAGCCGCAGACCCTCACCGCGCGCCTGCTCCCGGCCGACGCCGACGCGCTCACCCTGGAGACCGAGTTCGACGTGGACCGCGCCCGGTTCGGCATGGGCTGGAACCTGCTCGGCATGGTGCGCGGCCTGACCACGGTGACGGCGAGCCTCCGCTTCACGCGCGCGGGGGGCTGACGGGACGGGCATCCACGCGCGCGGGCCTGACTCCGCTCGGTCCTTCACGCGGTCGGGGGCCGACCGCTCGGTCGTTCACGCGAGGGGCGACCGCCCGGGCTCAGCCCCCGACGCCCAGCTCGGCCCGCCGTACGTCCCGCGTGGAGAGCGTCTGCGGGGTCCCCGTGAAGGCGCGCAGCCGCAGCCGGGTGCTCGGCTTGGCGGGCACCGCGAACCGGCCCCCGGGCGCCCACAGTTCCACCGTCGCCGTGCCGTGCGCGGGAATCGACGCAGGGCCGCGCACGAGCGACCAGTAACGGCTCATGCCCTGGCCGGTGGTGAGCATGTAGTGCGGGGTCAGCGCGACATCACCGGTGTTGGCGACCCTCAGGGTCAGCGCGGACAGCGACCGCGCCGGGCCGCGCCGCACCGCCGCGACGTCCATCCGCAGCGGCGGCCGCCCCGACGCCGCCAGGGCGGCGCTCACCAGCGCGGGCGCCACCAGCAGCGCGGCGGCCGCGGCCAGGGCGGCCCGGCGGCGCGGGCCGGTCGCCCACCGGGGCCGCGGCTGCCACGCGCGCGAGAACTCCGGCAGCGGCACGGTGACCGCAGCCGCGAGCCACAATGGCGTCATCATCAGGTAGTAGCCGTCCTGCGAGCGGGTCGCCAGGTAGAAGGCGCACCAGGGCAGCACCGTCGCGGCCGGGCCGAGCCGCCGGACGAACAGCACGAACACCGCCAGCAGCGCCGCCACCAGCAGCACGCTGGCCCTGCCGTACCAGTCCAGCCGGTCGCTGCCCTGGGTGAAGTACAGCGAGACGTCCACCAGGCCCTGGCCGTGCAGCACCGCACCCTGCGTCAGCGGCAGGAAGATGCCCCGGAGCCAGGGGCCGGGCTCGCTCACCACGAAGTACGTGTCGAGCAGCAGCCAGGTCAGGGCCGCGATCCCGGTGATCCGCAGCACCACGCGTACGGCGGCCCGCGCGCCCAGCTCGCCGCGGCGCACCGCGTACCACCCGGCCAGCAGGAACGGCGCGACGAACCAAGGGAGTTGCTGTGCGGCGCACGCGGCGCCGAGGCACGCGGCCCGCGCGACCCCCGCGGCGCCCAGCCGGCCCCGGGCGCCGAGCCGCGGCCAGCGCACCACCACCGGCACCAGCAGCATCATGCCGACGATCGCCGGGTACCCCTGCCGGGCGTACATCGGCAGGAAACCGAAGCCCAGGCACACCATCGTGGCCGCGGGGCGCCACGGCACCGGCAGCAGCCGCCACAGCCCGACCGTGCCCACGAGGAGTACGGCCGTGGCCGCCGCCGTCGCCGGGGCGCCGCCGTGGCCCAGCCACAGGAACGGCGTGGTGAGCAGCGGGGCGAGCGGGGGATAGCCGTAGGTGAAGTCGTACCCGCCGTCCATGGTCGCCGTCAGGGCGACGCCCTTCATGTGGAACAGCCACGGCCACGGCTGCCCGTACACGGCGTGTCCGGCGACGAGTTCGCGCGCCGCCTGGGTGGTGAGGACCGCCTCGTCGCCACCGGCGTGGTTCAGTGCCCAGGCGCACAGGGCGAGGGTGACCGCGGTCGCCAGCACCAGCAGGTCCAGACGGGCGAGCGAGCGTGCCCGGCGGACCGTCAGCGCGAGTACGCCGGTCACCAGGATCGCGGCGTAGCAGACGGAGATGACGCCCGCGAGGACCGGCCGGTTCGTGGCCGCCTGGGTCCACACCGAGCGCGTGCCGATGAACAGGCTCATGTCGGCGAGCAGCGTCAGCACGCGATGCCATTGCGCCGGTCCCCGGGTGTCCTCCGTGAGGTCCCCCGGGGCGGCGGACACCGCCGACAGTGTCCGCCGGCCGGGTGTCACCTGCTGTGTTTCTGCCAAGTGCACGGAGCCGGACGCTAGTGGCGGCCGGTGAGCGGAGTGTCGCGGCACGTGAAGAGTCCGGTAGGAGGGCGGTAAGAAGCGGGCGTAAGCGTACAAGTGACCCGCGTCGCTCCCGGGTCGGTGCCTCCATGTCGGTCGCGCACCGTGTCATTGTTGGGCCGAACGGGTGACTTGGAGTAAGAATTGACCGGTGCAGTCAATGAGTGCGAGTCAGGTCGGGGGGAGCCGGTGAGCCGTTACGACGTCACCGATGAACAGTGGGAAGGGCTCGCCCAGGTCGTGCCGCTGCGGGGCCGGGACGCCTGGCCGTCCGCGGTCGACCACCGCTCGCTGCCCGACTCCGAGACCGAGACCCGGCGCCGTTTCGTGGTGCTGCGTGTCAACGTCTTCGGCGACGCGCGGGAGGTCGCCGAGACGCTGATGGCCGGGGTGCCCGTGCTGCTCGACCTGTCCGGCGCGGAGGGCGATGTCGCCAAGCGCGTCCTCGACTTCAGCACGGGCGTGGTGTTCGGCCTCGGCAGCGGGATGCACCGCGTCGACCGCAACGTGTTCCTCCTCACCCCACCCGGCACGGAGGTCAGCGGGCTGATGGAGGGGGCGGGGGTCTCCGGGGGCTGAGCCACCGGCCTTCGGCCGCGGTCGTTCCCGGCGGCGGGCCTCCGGCCGGTGCGGCGGATCCTGCCGGCCGGCCCTCGGTCGCGGATGCGTCGGGTGTCCGGCCTCAGGCCGCGGCTGCACCCGGTATCCGGCCTGCGGACGAGGTCGTTCCCGGGGGCGATCTCGGGCTGCGGCTGCCTCCGCTGACTGGTCCCCAGCCGCGCTGTTCCCGGCGGCCGGCCTCCGGCCGCGTACCCGGCATCCGGCCTCGGGCTGTGGCCGTTCCCGGCGGCCGGCTTCGGGCCGCGTACCCGGCACCTGGCCTTCGGCCGCATTCGTTCCCGGCCGCCGGCCGCGAGGGCTGTCGGGTCCGATCCCCGTCGTGGCCGTTCACCGTGGCTCTCGGCCGGTGTTCGTCATACCGGTGTCCCGTTGCGGCCCCGGCCCGTCCCTCGATCGTAGGAAGGTGCGGAGGGCCAAACGGTTCGCCGCCGGAGCGGAGGCCTACGGTCCGCTCATGGCCGTGCCTTCCGTGTACGCCGGGCCTCCGGCGGCCGACGAATCCGCTGCGCCCGTCCCCGCGCAGTCCCGCAGACCCCCCGACGTGCGTGCCCGCATCACCGAGTTGCGGCTGTCGGCCTTCGCCGGGCACCGGCGGGCCGGGTTCCCGCTGGGCCCCGTCACCCTGTTCGCGGGACCCAGCGGCGCGGGCAAGACGACGGCGTTCGCCGCCCTCGAGGCGCTCGCCCGGCTCGGCGGCGGCGCCACACTCCGGGAGGCGTTCCCCGACCCGGCCGCCTGCGTGCCGGAACGGGCGCGCCCCGACGCCGGCGGACGGCGCGGGTTCCGCATCGGGTGCACCGCCGACGGCGCCGAGGGACCGGTCCGGCTGGACCTCGCCGTACAGGCCGAACCGGAGCCGCGTGTCGTGGGCGAGCGGCTGACCGCGGACGGCATCGTCCTGCTGGAGACCGCCCTGCGCGATCCGGCGCGCCGGACCGTGCAGGCGGCCTGGCACACCGCGGGCTCCGCCCCCGTGACCCGTGCCCCGTTCCCCGACGACCGCCTCGGCACCGCCCTGCTGCCGCTGCGGGTGGCCGGCAAGACCGACGGGCAGCGCCGGGTCCTCGCCGCGGCCGAGCAGATGGTCGTCGCCCTGCGCTCCGTCTTCTCCTGCGACCCGCGTCCGGACCGCATGCGGACCCCCGTCCCCACGGGTTCCGGCAGGCTGCTGGCCGGCTGCGACAACCTGGCCGACGTCCTGTGGCGCACCCGCGCGGAGTGCTCGCGCCGGCACGGTCTGCTGGTCGAGGCGGTGCGGGCGGGCTGCGCCGGTCCGGTGACCGACCTGCTCGCCCAGCCGCTGAGCGACGGCACGGTACGGGCGCTGCTCGACCGCGGCGACGGCTTCCGCACCGAACTCGCCCGGCTCGGCGACGGCGAACTGCGCTACCTCGCGCTGACCCTGGTCCTGCTGACCGGGCCCGGCGTCCTCGACGTGGACGCCCCCGGCGAGGTCCCCGACGCCCTGCGCAGCCTCACCGTCCTCGCCGACGGTTTCGACCGCGCCCTCGACCCGGTCCAGCGCCGCCAACTGCTCGCGACGGCGGCCCGGATGGGCGAGCGCGGGCACATCCGCTGCGTCGCCGCGGTGAACGACACCTCCTGGACCGCGGGCGTCGAGGGCGTCACGGTCGTACACCTGGAGCCCTGACCGAACTCCCCTGAACCTCGCCCCGGCGGCGGGGGCTCGTCCGGGCCCGCCGGTGCCGAGGGCCCGGACGGGCGGGGTGAGTTCAACCGGCACGCGACCGGGAAGCACGAGTGTCGTGCGGTCCCGGCGCGGCGCCCTTCAACGGCGGCCTGGGCCGACCGGGGGGGTCCGGACCGGCGGTGTCGCAGTGGTACACCTGGAGCCGTGACCGAACCCCTCGACCTCGCCCGACTGCAGCGCCGGCTCGCCGAGTTCGCCGCCGCGCGGAAATGGCAGCGCTACCACACGCCGAAGAACCTCGTCTCCGCCCTGTCGGTGGAAGCCTCCGAACTGGTCGAGATCTTCCAGTGGCTGACCCCCGAGGAGTCCGCCCGCGTGATGGACGACCCCGAGCGCGCCCCCCGGGTCACGGACGAGGTCGCCGACGTGCTCGCCTACCTGCTCCAGTTCTGCGAGGTCCTCGGCATCGACCCGCTGACCGCCCTGGACGCCAAGATCGACCGTAACGAACACCGGTTCCCGGTACCGGGCCAGGACGCCCCCCGGCCGGACGCCTCCGGCCAGAACGCCCCCGGCCCGGACGAGCGCACCTGAAGGTGTCCCCGAGACCGCTCGGCCGACGGGCGGACGCTGAAACTCCGTTATCACCCTGCGTAGCCGAAATGCCTGTCGAATCCGAATTGTTGTCCACAGATTTCGGCCTTCCTCTGGCTTTTCGCCTCAGAGGCCCTCACGCTGGGTAGTGAACAGGGGAGTTCACGCACACGTGCGAGCGCGCACGCGGACGGACGGGGGCAACGGATGGAAGCGGTACGGCTCATCCTCACGAGCAGGCGTGCCCTCCTGGGCGGCGCCGACGCGGCCGAGATGCTGGCCGAGGTGTGGCAGGCGCAGGCGCTGGCCCAGGCGATCGGCAGCCGCCTCGCGGTGTCCGGCCCGCCCGAGCTGCGCGGCGAGGCGCTGGGGCTGACGGAGCTGGCGGGCCGGGGCTGCGGAGTCCTGGATCCGCCCGAACTCGACCCGAAGGATCTGCGCGCCGCCCAGCTCACGGCACTGGACGACGCCCGCGAGACCCTTCTCTGCCTCGGCAGCCTGCTCGGCGAGGTCGGTATGGCCCTGGTCGGCATGGCGAGCGCGGCGGCCGACGAGACGACGTACTGGCAGTGCATGGAGGCCATCGACGCGGCCGACGAGTCCCGCGACCGCGTCCTGGAGATGCTGCGCAAGCTGGCGGCCCGGGAGGAGATGCTCCCGGGGAACGGAAGCGAGAGCAGCCCTTCCGGCGCGCTGTGAGACGAGGCGATCGCGGCGGTCGGCGGGCCCGGCCGCTGAAGACGGTGTGAGGCGCCCGGGCGACGGCCCCGGACGCGGCGGTCGGTCCGGCTCGCCCGCCCCGGGAATGCCCTGACCGGCATGCGGCTGCGCCGGTGCCGACAGGTCCGCGTTCAGCGTGGCCGTCAGCTCCTCCGTCCGCTCCAGGAGTCCCCCCGCGAGGTGGCCGGTTTTCACCCGACCGTGAACGGCCGTGCCGGACGGTGCCGGCGATGTCGACGGGGAGCGGCGTGCAGGATGGATGTATGGACCTTCGAATCTTCACCGAGCCCCAGCAGGGCGCCACGTACGACACCTTGCTCACCGTCGCCAAGGCCACCGAGGACCTCGGTTTCGACGCCTTCTTCCGCTCCGACCACTATCTGCGCATGGGCGGCGCGGACGGTCTGCCCGGCCCCACGGACGCCTGGATCACGCTGGCCGGCCTGGCCCGCGAGACCAAGCGGATCCGCCTCGGCACCCTGATGACGGCCGGCACCTTCCGCCTGCCCGGCGTGCTCGCCATCCAGGTCGCCCAGGTCGACCGGATGTCCGGCGGCCGGGTGGAGCTGGGCCTCGGCGCGGGCTGGTTCGAGGAGGAGCACAAGGCGTACGGCATCCCCTTCCCCAAGGAGAAGTTCGCGCGGCTGGAGGAGCAGCTGGCGATCGTCACCGGGCTGTGGGCCACGGAGGTCGGCAAGACCTTCGACTTCCACGGCACGTACTACGACCTCACCGACTCGCCCGCGCTGCCCAAGCCGGCCCAGCGGAAGGTGCCGGTGCTCATCGGCGGTCACGGCGCGACCCGTACCCCGCGGCTCGCCGCCCGGTACGCCGACGAGTTCAACATCCCCTTCGCCTCCGTCGAGGACAGCGAGCGGCAGTTCGGCCGGGTCCGCTCCGCCGCGCAGGAGGCGGGCCGTGCCGCGGACGACCTGACGTACTCCAACGCGCTCGTGGTCTGTGTCGGCAAGGACGACCAGGAGGTCGCCCGGCGCGCCGCCGCGATCGGCCGCGAGGTCGACGAGCTGAAGGCCAACGGGCTGGCCGGTTCCCCGGCCGAGGTCGTCGACCGGATCGGCCGGTACGCCGAGATCGGCTCCCGGCGGATCTACCTCCAGATCCTGGACCTGCACGACCTCGACCACCTGGAACTGATCTCCGCCGAGGTCCAGTCGCAGCTGTCGTAGCCGGCGGGCGGGTTCGCACGGGGCGCCGTGACGAACCCGCTCCCCGCCTTCCCCGCCCGGCTCCGCCCTCTGGTCCAGGGCCGGCGAGCCCCGGTTGTCAGTGCCTCGTGGTGCAGTGGTCCCCATGGGATTCGCGATCCGCGTCTACAAGTTCCGCGAGGGGGAGGTCGTCCCCGTCGACGCCTCGGTGGTGCGGGAGGTGCTGGAGCCGTACGCGCCCTACGACGTGCCGGACGGGGAGTCCGTCGAATGGGTGCGGGCGGCCGACGGCAGTGAGGCCGATGTGCACCTGGACCACGGGGTGACGTTCGACCGGCCGGGCCCCGGCGTGCTGGACCCGATCGCCGAGGTGGCCCGCCGTACCCGTGCCGCCGTGCTGCTGCTCGGGAACCCGGGTGCGGCGATCGTGACCTGCGAGGAGGACCGGGCGCACCTGCCGGAGGATCTCCGTGGGACCGCCGTCGTCGCCCCGTCCTCCGTCCTGACCGGCGCGACGATCCAACAGGTCGTCAGGCCCCTGCCGGAGCCACGCCCGAGGCCCGCACTGCCGCCGTTCCCCTACCACCCGGATCCGGTCGCCACCGGCTCGGTGACCGCCGCGGCCGAGACCTGCGTGTGCTGCGGCTACGACCAGGGCTGGATCTGCACCGGGCCGGTGTACGGCGCGGACGTACCCGACGGCCGCGTCTGCCCGTACTGCGTCGCGTTCGGCACCGCCGCCGAGCGGTACGGCGCGTTCTTCAACGAGGTCGAGGCGCGCCGGATGCCCGACGACGTGGCCCGGCGGATCCGCGAACGCACCCCGAACTTCGCCACCTGGCAGGACGGGGACTGGCCTGCGCACTGCGGCGACGGCGGGGTGTTCCTCGGCGCGGTCGGCGCGGAGGAACTGCGGTCCCACCCGCAGGCACTCGACCACCTGCGCCGCCAGTGCGCCGAGTGGGGCCGGGGGCCGGAAGCCACCGAGGGGTTCGTCGGCGCCCTCGACAAGGACGGCGGGCCGACCGCCTACCTCTTCCGATGCCGTGTCTGCGACACCCACTTCGCGCACGCCGACTTCACCTGACCCGTCGCCCGGTGGGCGGCGCACCCCGACAGCACGGCTCTCCCGCGAACTCCCGTGCCTGAACCGGCCCATGTGTCGCACCTGTGTTCACGTTGTGCCGGAACTGTGGGCTCCATCACAGCGCAGCCGGTCCGGGCCTGGTCGGATGATCAGGTGCGCAAAGTGCTCCCTCTCACCCTCACCGGCCTGCTGGCCCTGTCGGCCTGTCAGTTGGCCGGCCAGGACGACTCTGCGGGCGAGGCCCACCGCCTCAACGCCATGCAGTCGTTCCCGCTGCACGCCTACATCCCGGACCCCGCGTCGGACGGCGGGAAGTCCATCGGCAAGGCGCAGTGGATCCTCGCGAAGCAGTGCATGGTCCGGCTCGACTTCTCCGGCTTCAGGACACTCCAGACCAGGACCGTGGAGTCGACGTACCCGGTCCGCCAGGGAACGCTCGCGGGCGGCGACCGGGCCGGTGACGACAGCCCCTACGGGGTCGACGATCCCGAGCTGGCCGCCGAGCACGGCTACCACAACCGGCAAGCGGACGACTCGTCCCAGCCGATGGAGTGGCCGGCCGACCAGTACGTCGCGCTGACCGGCTCCTTCGGCTCCGGCGACAGCCGCTCCGCCCATGGGCACACCATCCCCGAGGGCGGCTGCCTGGGGCAGGCCACCCGCAAGATCTACGGCGCCCCGCCGAAGGCGACGAAGGTCAACGGTGTGAAGCTCAGCGGCTACTACTCGCTCGCCCTCGAACTCTGGTACGAGTCCCACAAGAAGGCGCGGAAGGACCCTGACTGGAAGAAGGCCGACCGCGACTGGTCGGCGTGCATGAAGAAGGAGGGCTTCCACTACCCCGACCCGGACAAGGCCTCGCTCGACTCGGCCTGGTTCCGCGGCGGAGGGCCGTCGGGCAAGGAGAAGAAGACCGCGGCCGCCGACGCCCGGTGCAAGCTCGACACCGACTACATCGCCACCGTGCACGCCATCGAGTCCGGCGCGCAGAAGACCGTCATCCGTCGGCACAAGAAGGACCTGGACGACATGCGCGCGGCGGACGAGCGGGCCGTCGGCAACGCCCGCACCATCATCGGCAAGCAGGCGTGAGCGGGGCGGTGCCCGCCCGGGGAGCCGCGGCCGCCGTCGCCGTGACGGCGGTTCTCCTCCTCACCGGCTGCGGCTCGAAGCAGGCCGGCCCCGCCGCCGGTGGAACCCGCACCGGCGGCGGCCCGCGGTCCGTCACCGCCGACCCGCTCTGCCCGTCCGGCGCATTCCGGTACGGCGCCACCCCGACGGACGGCCCCTCCGCGAGCACCGCCTCCCGCCCGCCCCGCACCACCCCGGCCTCGCCGGCTTCTGAGACGTCCCGGAGGTCGCTTCCGCTCCCGACCGGCACCGCGGCCGCCAGGGACGGCGTGCGCATCACCGCCCTCACCGCCCTCACCGACGGCTCAGGCCACGACCGCCGGACCGGCGACGACGAACGCTCCCGCGACGGCGACCGCTCCGGCGACCGCCGGGCCTGCACTCCCGCCCGCTTCTCCGCCGACTTCACCGTCACCAACCACGACCCCTCGGCCATGACCTACACGGTCACCCTCGGCTTCCTGTCCGCCTCCGGAGGCGCCGTCGGGACCGCTGAGCAGACCGTCGCCGGCGTCCGGCCGGGGCGGACGGTGCGGAGCACCGCCGAACTCGGGGCCATGCCCGGCAACCCCCCGGCCGTGGCCGGCGTGTCGATCATGAAGGTCAGGGGTGTCCCCGCCGCGGAGGCCCCCGCGAACGGAGACGGACCGTGCCCCGCCTCCGGAGTGCGCCTGTACACCGACCAGGGGGACGCCGCCATGGGGCTGCGCGTGGTGGGCCTCCACCTGGAGAACTGCGGCACCGGTACCCACCGCCTCGACGGCCGCCCCAGGCTCCAGATCCTCGACGCGGACCGAGAACCGGTCACCGGCGTGCGCATCGTCCGCGGCGAGGACATCGCGACCGGCACCGGCGCCGACGGCACCCCCCGGCCACTCGCCCTCCGCCCCGGCGAGCGCGCCCACGCCGTCCTCACCTGGCGCAACACGACCCAGGCCGGCACCGCCGTCAACGCGCCCTACGTTCGTGTGTGGGCCGAGCCGGGCGCCCGGCCGGTGCTGGTGACCCCGGAGCTCGACCTCGGCACCACGGGGAAACTCGGCGTCGGCCCGTGGAAGAAGGAGGAGGACACCGGCCGCTGACCGACACGGCACCCCGGAAAGAAATCGGTGGGTCGCACGCGAAAACCGGTGGTCAACGCGTTCGGGGGCCGGGAGACTCGGTCATGTGTTCCTGACGATCTCCATGCGCGGCGACGCCGCCCAGCCGGCCACCGACCTCGGGTTCCTGCTGCACAAGCACCCGGACAAGGTCCAGCAGTTCTCCACCTCCTACGGCACCGCCCACGTGTTCTACCCCGAGGCGGACGAACGGCACTGCACGGCCGCGCTGCTGCTGGAGACCGACCCCGTGACGCTGGTCCGGCGGGGGAAGGGCAAGGGCCGCGGGGGCGCGCCCGACGCGGCGCTCGCCCAGTACGTCAACGACCGTCCCTACGCGGCCTCCTCGCTGCTCGCGGTCGCGCTGAGCAGCGTGTTCTCCAGCGCCTTGAAGGGCACCTGCCACGCCAGACCCGAACTGCCGGGACGGCCCCGGCCGCTGCGCGTCGAGGTGCCCGCACTGCCCGCCCGCGGCGGCCCGGACCTCGTACGGAACCTCTTCGAGCCGCTGGGCTGGAAGGTGGGCGCCGAACCGGTCCCGCTGGACACGCGGTTCCCCGAGTGGGGCGACTCGCGGTACGTGCGCCTCGTCCTGGAGTCCGGGACGCTGACCGTCGCCGAGGCGCTGCGCCACCTCTACGTGCTGCTCCCCGTCCTCGACGACGCCAAGCACTACTGGGTCGCCTCCGACGAGGTCGACAAGCTGCTGCGCGCCGGTGAGGGCTGGCTGCCCGAGCACCCCGAACAGAAGCTGATCACCAGCCGCTACCTCTCGCGCCGCTGGTCGCTGACCCGGGAGGCGATGGAGCGGCTGGAGCTGGTGCGGCTCGCGGAGGCGGACGACAGCGAGGTCGAGGACATCGACAACGCCGTCGAGGCGGAGACCGTGGCGGAGGAGAAGCCGACCCCGCTCGCCGTGCAGCGCCGGGACGCGATCATCGCGGCACTGCACACGGCCGGCGCGGCCCGGGTCCTGGACCTCGGCTGTGGACAGGGCCAGCTGGTGCAGGCGCTGCTCAGGGACGTCCGGTTCACCGAGATCGTCGGCGTCGACGTGTCGATGCGGGCCCTGACCATCGCCTCCCGGCGGCTGAGGCTGGACCGCATGGGGGAGCGGCAGGCCTCGCGTGTCCAGCTCTTCCAGGGCTCGCTCGCGTACACCGACAACCGGCTCAAGGGCTACGACGCCGCCGTGCTCAGCGAGGTCGTCGAGCACCTCGACCTGCCGAGGCTGCCCGCCCTGGAGTACGCCGTGTTCGGGCACGCCCGCCCGCGCACGGTCCTCGTCACCACCCCGAACGTCGAGTTCAACGTCCGCTGGGAATCCCTCCCGGCCGGCCACGTCCGGCACGGCGACCACCGGTTCGAGTGGACCCGCGAGGAGTTCCGCACCTGGGCGCGGACCGTGGCCGAACGGCACGGGTACACCGTGGAGTTCGTACCGGTGGGGCTCGACGACCCGGAGGTCGGACCGCCCACCCAGATGGCCGTGTTCACCATGAGGACCGAGAAGACCGAGAAGACCGAGAAGGAGGCGACGGCGGCATGACCGGCACACAGCACCAGGGGCGGGTCCTCCCCGTCACCGACCTCTCCCTCGTCGTCCTCGTCGGCGCCTCCGGCTCCGGCAAGTCGACCTTCGCCCGCCGGAACTTCAAGCCGACCGAGGTGATCTCGTCCGACTTCTGCCGCGGCCTGGTCTCGGACGACGAGAACGACCAGAGCGCGACACGCGACGCCTTCGACGTCCTGCACTACATCGCGGGCAAGCGACTGGCCGCCGGCCGGCGCACGGTCGTCGACGCCACCAGCGTGCAGTCGGACGCCCGCAAGCAGCTTGTCGAGCTGGCCAGGCGGTACGACGTGCTGCCCATCGCCATCGTGCTGGACATGCCCGAGGAGGTGTGCGCCGAGCGCAACGCGGCCCGCACCGACCGCGCCGACATGCCCCGCCGGGTCATCCAGCGGCACATCCGCGAACTGCGGCGCTCCCTGCGGCACCTGGAGCGCGAGGGCTTCCGCAAGGTGCACGTGCTGCGCGGTCCGCAGGAGGCCGAGCACGCCACCGTCGTCACCGAGAAGCGCTTCAACGACCTGACCCACCTCACCGGCCCCTTCGACATCGTCGGCGACATCCACGGCTGCGCCTTCGAACTGGAGGCGCTGCTCACCAAGCTGGGGTACGTGAACGGCGTGCACCCCGACGGCCGTACCGCCGTGTTCGTCGGCGACCTCGTCGACCGCGGACCGGACACCCCGGGCGTGCTGCGCCGGGTGATGTCGATGGTGAAGTCGGGCGACGCGCTGTGCGTGCCGGGCAACCACGAGAACAAGTACGGCCGTCACCTCAAGGGCCGCAAGGTCCAGCACACCCACGGGCTCGCCGAGACCGTCGCGCAGATGGAGGGCGAGAGCGAGGAGTTCAAGGCCGAGGTCCGCGCCTTCCTCGACGGGCTGGTCAGCCACTACGTCCTCGACGGCGGACGGCTCGTCGTCTGCCACGCCGGACTGCCCGAGAAGTACCACGGCCGCACCTCCGGCCGGGTCCGCTCGCACGCCCTGTACGGCGAGACGACCGGCGAGACGGACGAGTTCGGGCTGCCGGTGCGCTACCCGTGGGCCGAGGACTACCGCGGCCGGGCCGCCGTGGTCTACGGCCACACACCCGTCCCCGAGGCCACCTGGCTCAACAACACCATCTGCCTGGACACCGGCGCCGTCTTCGGCGGCAAGCTGACCGCACTGCGCTGGCCGGAGCGCGAGCTGGTCGACGTACCGGCCGAGCGGGTCTGGTACGAACCGGCGAGGCCGCTGCGCTCCGAGGCACCCGGCGGGCACGACGGACGCCCGCTGGCCCTGGCCGACGTGCACGGCCGCCGGGCCGTGGAGACCAGGCACGCCGGGATGGTGGCGGTCCGTGAGGAGAACGCGGCGGCGGCCCTGGAGGTCATGAGCCGCTTCGCGATCGACCCGCGCCTGCTGCCGTACCTGCCGCCGACCATGGCGCCCACCGCGACCTCGCAGGCCGACGGCTACCTGGAGCACCCGGAGGAGGCCTTCGCGAGCTACGCCCAGGACGGGGTGGCCCGGGTCGTGTGCGAGGAGAAGCACATGGGCTCCCGGGCCGCGGCCCTGGTGTGCCGGGACGGGGAGGCGGCCCGGCGGCGGTTCGGCGTCGACGGCCCGACGGGCTCCCTGTACACGCGCACCGGGCGTCCCTTCTTCGGTGACGAGGCGGTGACCGAGGAGATCCTCGGCCGCATCCGCACGGCGGTCGGCGAGGCCGGACTGTGGGACGAACTCGCCACCGACTGGCTGCTGCTGGACGCCGAGCTGCTGCCGTGGTCGCTGAAGGCGTCCGGGCTGCTGCGCAGCCAGTACGCGGCCGTCGGCGCCGCCTCGGGGGCCGTGTTCCCTGGCGCGCTCGCCGCACTGGAGGGTGCCGCGGCACGCGGTGTCGAGGTGACCGGCCTGCTGGCCCACCAGCGGGAACGCGCAGCCGACGCGGCCGCGTTCACCGACGCCTACCGCCGTTACTGCTGGACGACCGAGGGCCTGGACGGCGTGCGCCTCGCACCCTTCCAGATCCTGGCGGTCCAGGGCCGCAGCCTCGCCGCTCTGCCGCACGACGAGCAGCTCGCCCTGCTCGACCGGCTCGTCGAGCACGACGGCAGCGGCCTGCTCCAGACCACCCGACGGCTGTACGTCGACACCGGCGACCCGGAGTCGGTGCGCGCGGGCGTGGACTGGTGGCTGGAGATGACCGGCCGCGGCGGCGAGGGCATGGTCGTCAAGCCGGCCGGCGCGCTGGTCCGCAACCCGGAGGGCCGGCTGGTGCAGCCCGGCATCAAGTGCCGGGGCCGTGAGTACCTGCGGATCATCTACGGCCCCGAGTACACCCGGCCGGACAACCTCGCCCGGCTCCGGCACCGCTTCCTGAACCACAAGCGGTCCCTCGCCCTGCGCGAGTACGCCCTCGGCCTGGAGGCCCTGGACCGCCTCGCCGAAGGAGAACCGCTGTGGCGCGTCCACGAGGCGGTGTTCGGGGTCCTGGCCCTGGAGTCGGAACCGGTGGACCCGCGTCTGTGAGCCGGCGCGTTCGCGGTCGTGACGGGCGGGGGCGGCGTCCGACACCCCCGCCCCTGCCCCCGTCGTCAGCCGGGGACACCCGTGGGGCGGGGCGCCCGCGGACCGCGGCCACTGTGCCGACTCTGCCTGGATGGGCGGGAGTTGACGTGCTACGTTCGCTGGCAGTCAGGTGTGCCGGCTCGTGGGGGAAGGTCGGTGGAAACAGCGGCTGGGTTAGGGGAGTTCGGGCGGCTGCCGGGCAGTGAACTGCTGTTCCGCCTGACGGAGGCACTGTGCGAGCTGAGCTGCCTGGAGGACCAGGCGGGTCGCGCCTTCTTCGCGGGGGTCCTCTCGGACCACCTGGACGCGCACATCGACCTGCGGGGCACCAAGCAGCGCGAGGACGTCATCGCCTTGGTGCGGACGGCACTGAACGTGCAGGCCGGCGCTCGGGTGCTGGCCGACGTGGTGCGCGTCTTCGAAGGGGCTGCGGCCGCCGCCCGGATCGAGGACCTGATCCGCCCGGGCGACAGCCCGCCGGCCGACGCCCCGCCGACGGTGCCCGGTCCGCTCACCGATCGTGACGTCGATTCCGCGCTGGCCCTCCTGGACGCCGTCGAGGGCAAGCTGTCCGCGGGCGGCCTCCGCGACGGTCTCGTCGGTGACCTGCATGTGGACCTGCCGCCGAACCTCTCTCCCGGTCGCCTCTTCGCCTACGTCGCGGACCTGAACGTCCAGCCGGACGGCCTGCCCCCCGCCGTCCTGCTGATGGAGCACGCGGCCGAACTCGTCCGTGCCGCGCAGTGGCGGCGGGCCCTCTCCGCCTGGGCGGTGGCCTGGGCCACTCGGGCCGGGCTGCTGACCGCACTCGAACGGCGCCGGAACGAGCGGGCGGAGACCCGACCCGACCCGACGATTCCCCGATGCCTGGTCGTGGCCGTCGAACCGGCCGACGACGGCTCCGGAGACATCGTCGTCCGCCCTTGGCTGAACACCGTCCCCGGCTATTGGCACCCGCGGCCCGGCGATCCGGAGACGACAGGTCTCGACGGACTCGGGGGCGCGGTCGAACGTGCCCTGCGGCAGGTCCTGCGGCTCCCGTCGGCCCCCCGGGAACGCGGTCTCGGCGGGTTCGAACCACCCGCGCCGTACGTCGAGTTCGTCCTCCCGTACGACCTGCTCAACCACAACGTGGCCGGACTGACCGTGCAGTCGGGCGACGGCAAGCCGCTGCCCCTGGGCCTGAAGTACAGCGTGCATCTGCGCAGTCTGGAGCGGATGCGCAGCAACGACGTCCTGGTCAGGGCCCAGTGGCAGGAACGCTGGACCACCCTGCAGGACCGGGGCATCGCGGTCCACGGCTGGCGGATGTCCGATGCCGCGGGGCTGGACGAGTGGCAGGCGGCCCTCGCCGCGGAGCCCGGCCGTACGGCCGCCGTTCTCGACGCCCCGGACGGTGGCGCGGCGACGGACGCGTTCAAGGCGGCCGTCGCCGAAGGCATCGGACTCGCCGTGTGGGACCGCAGAGGCGAGTTCCTGGAGGAGCGCCGCGAGGTGGTGACCGCCGTGTTCGCCGCCGTCCAGCAACCGACGCGGCTCCCGGCCGTCATTCACCAGCTGAGACGGACGGCGGAACTCCACGCGGCAGGTCCCCTGCTGCTCGGCAGACACATCGCCTTCTTCTGGGACGACCCCAACCGGCTGGTCGACATACAGACCGTCACCGGTCACGCCCCTGCCGCGCACGGCGTCGACAGTCCGGCCGGCCTGGGCACCATCGACAGCGAGGAGGCGCCCGTATGAGTGGGCCGGAAGCAGCGGACGGTCGGGACTGGCGGGTCTTCGAGGCCACCGGGGCGGCTCCCGGCGGGCCACCGCCGTCTCTGCTGCCGGCACCACCGTGGCGCCGGTTCCGGGGCGGTCCGCCGCAGCCCGCGCCACCCGGCGACGAGCACGCCGCGCTGCGCCGCCTCGGACAGGTCGACGCGGTACCGCAGCTCGACCCCGACAGCGTCGACGTCGTCAACGCCGCACTCCTGCTGCGCCGCCCCCTCCTCGTCACCGGCGCGCCCGGCGTCGGCAAGTCCACCCTCGCCTACCTCATGTCCCGTGAACTCGGCCTCGGACGCGTCCTGGAGTGGAACATCGTCAGCCGCACCACCCTGCGGGACGGGCTGTACTCCCACGACGCGCTGGGCCGCGCGCAGGCCATCGCCGCCTGGCGGGCGGGCCTGCGTCCGCGGGAGACGGCGGCCGTCGAGTCTTCGGAGACGGAAGAGCAACCGCCTCCCGCCCTCGGTGACTTCATCACCCTGGGCCCACTGGGCACGGCGCTGCTGCCCTACGACCGTCCGCGCGTCCTGCTCGTCGACGAACTCGACAAGAGCGACATCGACCTGCCCAACGACCTGCTGCACGTACTGGAGAACGGCAGCTACGAGATCCCCGAGCTGGTGCGGGACGCCTCGGACCGTGCGCGGGTCCGCACCAGCGACCCGGGTGGCTCGGCGGACCTCCGGCAAGGGCGTGTGGAATGCCGGGAGTTCCCGGTCGTGGTCATCACCAGCAACGGTGAGCGGGAGTTCCCCGCCGCCTTCCGCCGGCGCTGCCTTCCCCTGGAGATGCGCACACCCACTCGGGATCAGCTCCTCGCCATAGTGGACAGCCACCTCAGGGTGCGGCCGCCGGACGCGGAGGTCCTGGTCGACCTGTTCGTCCAGCGGGTCGAGGCAGGCGGAACGCACTCGCTGGACCAGCTGCTCAACGCCGTTCAACTGACCACGGCCGGTACGTTCCCCGCCGACGCGAGCGGACGCAAGCTCGTGGAGATGCTCCTGCGCGACCTTGCGAAAGGCCGCTGAATGAAGGAGACGGGACCGTCCGCCACCGAGCGGCCGCAGTCCGCGCCGCACTGGCAGGAGCTGGCCGACGCCGTCTGGCTGGCTGCGCACTGGGCCCGCGCCGGACGTCCCACCAGCGCGGATGCCATGCCGTCGGCCGCGGGTGACCGGACGGACGGCCCGCCCCCGCGTCCCGTCCCCGACCGGCCGCGCGAGGAGCAGCCCGAAGCACAGACGGGCGACGGCCCCGCCCCGGGCCCGCTGTTCGCACCCGACCCGGACGGCCCGGCCCGCGTACACCTGGGAGCGCCCGTCCTGCCCGGGCCGGGCACAGGCCGACGAGGTCCGGACGGACGCGCCGCGGCACTGGCCCGTGCCCTGCACCGGCTGGCGCGCCGGGTGCCGTCGCGTGACGCCGTACGACTGGACGAGGAACGCACCGCCGAACGGGGTGTCTTCGACGAACTGTGGATGCCGTGGTTCCGTCCGGCCGAAGCCACCGCCTTCGACCTGGTCGTCCTGGTCGACGACGGCCCCACCATGACCGTCTGGGCGCAGGAGACGGCAGGCCTGCGCGCCGCCGCCGAACACAGCGGCGCCTTCCGCGCCGTGCGCACCGCCGGTGTGGCCGTACCGCTCACCGGGGAGCCCAGGCTGCGGTGGGGTGCCGCGCGAGCCACGGTGGCTCCCGCCGAGATCCTCAACGGCATCGGCGACAGGATCTTCCTCGTCGTCACGGACGGCCTCGGTCACGGGTGGGCCGGCCCCGCCGCCGACCGGCTCCTCGGCCGCCTGGGCCGGGCCGGACCCACGGCCCTCGTCCATCTGCTCCCACCCCATCTGCGTCACCGCAGCTCGCTCCACCCGTACCCCGCCGAGCTGGAAGCCGGCGGTTTTGGCGTCGCCAACACGGGCCTCGACCACCGGGCCCCACCGGGTGGCCACGATCCGCTACGGCCCCTGCCCGACGCCGACGACGCCGTGCCCGTGCCCGTGCTGTCCCTCAAACCCGGCTCCCTCGCGGCGTGGGCCGACCTTGTGACCGGCGAACGCGGAGTGCGCCGCACGCTGCCCGTCGTGCCGACGGGCACCCTCACCAGGAGCACACCGGCGCCGGGTCTGCGGGCCCCCGAGTCCCGGCAGGCCGCCGTCACCGCGGTGCACCGCTTCCTGACGCTCGCGACACCGGCCGCCCGACGCCTCGCCACCCAACTGGCCGTGATCCCGCTGGACTTCCCCCTCGTGGAGCAACTCCAGCAGCGCGTCATGCCGGAGACCGGCCCGGAACACCTCGCCGAGATCCTGATGGGCGGCCTCATCGACTGGAACGGGGACGCCGGAGCACCCGACTTCGCCGACGGAGTGCGCGAGGCGCTCCTCGCCACCACCAGCCGCACCCAACTCGCGCGCACCGTCGGCATGGTGGGAGAGCTGCCCGCCGCGGGCGGGCGGGGCGTCGCGCTGCGCGCCGCCCTGCGCAACCCGACGGGGGCCACGCTGCCCGACCCCGCCGCACGCGGCTGGGTGCGCAGCGAACTGGCGGTGCTGCACGCGCTCGCAGGACCGTACTCCGAGCGCGCCCGCCGCATCGAGGCGGAGCCCGGAGCCCCCGACGCCCCTGGCGACCGGCCCAGAGCACTGAACGGCAGGCCGGCCGCGACCAGGGCTTCCGGGGCGGTACCCGACGACGCGACCGCGCGTTCCGACCTGACCGAGCGAGCGATGGAGGCATGGCCGGGCATGAAGAGCAAGTCGGCGGGATCGCCTGCCCTCCTGGTGAACGTCCCCCTGCGGAACACGTCCTTCGTGGGCCGGCAGGAACTCCTCAGGGTCGTGGAGGAACAACTGGCCGCGCAGGACACCGCCGCCGTGCTGCCGCACGCGCTGCACGGCCTGGGCGGTGTCGGCAAGTCCCAGCTCGTCCTGGAGTACGTCTACCGGCACCAGCACGACTACAAGGTGATCTGCTGGATCCCCGCCGAGCGGGAGAGCCTGATCCTGGCGTCACTGGCCGGCCTGGCGTCCCACCTCGGCGTCGTCCCGACGGACCGCGACGACGGAGGCGCACCGGCGGCCAACACCGCGGTGCCGGCCGTCCTGGAGGCGCTGCGCACCGGCACGCCGTACGCGGACTGGCTGCTCGTCTTCGACAACGCCGAGGACGTCGAGGCGGTGCGCGCATACTTCCCGCCCAACGGCCCGGGGAAGATCATCGTCACCTCCCGGAACCGTGCCTGGGAAAGGGTGGCCACCCCGCTGCCGGTGAACGTCTTCGAGCGGGAGGAGTCCATCGAGCTGCTCCAGAAGCGCTCCGCCGACCTGTCGACCGCGGACGCGGACCGGCTTGCCGACGCCCTCGGCGACCTCCCGCTCGGAGTGGAGCAGGCCGGCACCTGGCATGCCGTCACGGGCATGCAGGTCGACGAGTACCTGGACCTGCTCGCCCAGCGCAGCCCGGAGATCCTCGACCTCGATCCGGCTCCCGACTACCCGGTCTCCGTCGCCGCCGCGTGGGACATCTCGCTGGAGCGCCTCCGGGAGAACAATCCGGGCGCGCGCCAACTGCTCGACATCTGTGCGTCCATGGCACCGGAGCCCATTCCGCGGGCGCTGCTGCGCGGCAGCCGTGGTGTGAGCATCACACCCGACATCGACCCCCTGCTGCGCGAACCGATCAGGCTGAACCGTGCCGTCCGTGACCTCAGCCAGTTCTCGCTGGTCAAGGTGGATCCGCGATCCGACACCCTGCAGATGCACCGCCTCCTGCAGACGGTCCTCCTGGCGAAGCTGGTGCCGGAGGAACGGGAGCGGATGCGGGACGCGGCGCATCAGCTGCTGTCGGCGTCCAAGCGAGGCCGCTTCGCCTCCTCGGCCGAGTGGCGCGACTTCCAGACGCTACTGCCTCATGTTCTCGCGTCGCACGCGGTTGCCAGCACGGACACCTGGGTGCGCGACCTGGTCCACGACATGGTGTGGTTCCTCTACTACTGGGGCGACCAGGCGGGTGCCGTGGAACTCGCGCGGCAGGCCCACCGAGCCTGGCTCACGGCCTCGGGCGAGGAGGACATTCACGTCGTGCGGATGTCGAAGTGCCTGGCGTTCGTGCTGCGTCAGGTCGGGCAGGTCGCGGAGTCGATCCCGCTCAGCGAGGCCGCGCTCCAGGTGTCGCGTCGTATCGACGCCGAGCCCGAGGTCATGATCGACTCGCTGTGCGAGCTGGCGGACGCGCGCCGCTACCAGGGGTTGTTCCAGGAGGCGCGGGAGCTGAGCAGAGAAGCCAGTGAGCTGGCACGCTCCCTGTTCGGCCCTGACGATCCCATCACTCTGCGCGCCACCCACAGCTGGGGCGTGGACCTGCGGCAGTGCGGCCAGTTCAAGGAGGCGCTTCCCCTGGACCAGGAGAACGCCCGGGTACGTGACCTCCTGCTGGGACCCGCCAACTTCTTCACCCTCAACAGCCTCAACGCCCTCACCATCGACACACTGGAGGCCGGCGACTACCCGGGCGCCCGGGACCTGCAGGAGGACGTGCACCGCAGGGCGCGTGCCGCGCTCGGCGCCGAAAACCCGCTGAGTCTGCGCATCGCCCGCACCCTCGCCGTCTGCCGGCGCCGCGACGGGGCGACAGCCGAGGCCGCCAGGCTCTCGGAGGCGACACTGCGGCGTACGGTCGCCCGGTTCGGCGTCGAGCACTTCGACTCGCTGTCCACGGCGGTCAACGTGTTCGTCGACCGACGCCTGTGCGGAGATCTCGAAGCCTCCCGTCAGCTGGCCGAGACGACCGTACGGCGATACGAGCAGCGTCTGGGGCGGAGCCACGCCCACACGCTGCTGTCCAAGGCCATGCTGGCCGCCACCCTGCGTGCCCTCGGTGATCTCGACTCCGCCCGGGCGCTGGAGGACGACGCGGCCCGCGCGCTCCGCGAGACAGTGGGATCCGCCCACGTGATCGCCCTGACCCTCGCCATCGGCCAGGGCAACACGGCCTATGCGAGCCTGGACTTCGAGCACGCACACGAGATCGATGAGGCCAATCTGCGGATGCTCGCCGAGGTGGCGGGCGAGCAGCACCCGCTGACGTTGTCCTGCGCGACGAACCTCTCCCTCGACCTGCGCGGTCTGGGCCGCGGGGCGGCGGCCGACGAGCGGCAGCGCGTGGCGGTGGAGGGTCTGGCCGGCGTGGTCCGCCCCGACCACCCGTGGCTCCTGGCAGCGCGCCAACGGCGACGCGTCGAGTGCGACATGGCTCCCGCGCAGCTCTAGACAGCGGGGCCGGTTGCCGGAACAACCCCGCCTCACCCTCGACGGGAGAGGATGTGTGTCCGCCATGACAGGGCCGACGGAGGATCCGCCGACTTCTCGCGTACACCCGCACCGGGTGCATGCCCTGATCGTCGGCATCGAGGCCTACGAGGCCGGCGCCGCCTGGGACCTGCCAGGACCCGCTCGCGACGCCGTGGCCTTCCACCGGCTGCTGCGCACCGCCGGTGTGCCCGAGGCACAACTCCGCCTTCACCTGGCTCCGCTGGCCTCCTGCACTCCGGGCGTCGCGTACCGTCCCGCCGACCAGGCCACGCTGCGCCGGGTGCTGGTACGCGAACTGCCGCGAAGCGAGGGGGACTTCTTGTGCGTCTGGTGGGGCGGTCACGGTGTTCTCGACCGGGCCGGCCGTACACGGCTGTTCTGCGCGGACGCCACTACGAACGACAAGGTCTCCATCGATCTGGAGTCCGCACTCGGCCGCTACACGAGCGACGCCGTCCCCGGGTTCGTCGAGCAGCTGTGGATCGTGGATGCATGCGAGACGTTCGAGGAGGCTCTCGCCTTCCGCGATCCGCTGCCGTCCGAGGCGCTGCCTGTCGGGCAGCGCACCCTCGCCCACCGGCAGGTGCTGATGCGTGCGGCGGGCCGCGGCAGGCAGGCGGCCAACGATCCCGTACGGGCCACCGGTCTCTTCTCGGACGTGCTGCTCGGTCTCCTGGCGGGCCGGCCCCGCATCCTGCCCGCGCTCCTGGACCCCGAGGAACTGTTCGCCGCCGCGGGGGAGCGGATCGCCGCTCTGCGCGGGGCCGGGCGCACTCACCAGCACCCCGAGATCCAACTCCGAGCCCCCGGGCGTACCGAGGTACTGGCGGCCGCCGACGCTCCGGTTGCCGAGGAGCGTCCGGTGTCCGCACTGGGACGCGCCGTGAACGCCCTGATCGCCTACCCGTTGATGACAGATCCGCTCGAACGGCAGGCCGTTGTCTCCGCGTTGGGCCCTGGGCTGGCCGGCACACTGCCGCGCCACAGCAAGGCTCGTACCGACGCCGTAGGCATCCTCACCACGCTCGCTCGTCAGCGCCCCGAGAGTCTGTGGCAGTTGTACGACGCCGTCCTCTCGGTCGACGACCACCCCGGTCGCCGCGCCGAACTCGGGAAGGCGTTGAGCGAACTCGTCCACTCGCGCGAGCGCGGCGAGAACGCAGGGCTCCATGTGCAATGATCGGGGCGTCGCACGGCGACAAATGAGGGGGAGACACCTTGGAGCAGCCGAGCGCTCTGTGCAACTCCGAACCCGCCGTCAATGAGCCCGTCGATGTCGCGATTTCGGACTGGTTGGAGTCGGACCTCGCAGACGTCGCGACGCTGCCGCTGACGTCCTTGGACGAACTTGATCCGCTCCGGCCCGACGCCCGCCTGTTCGAGGAGGTCCTCCGGGCGGGCAACGGCATGAGGGGTGGGGGAGAGGGCCCTCCAGGAGCTGCGTAGCCACCGTCGGACCGGTTCCGGAGCCGCGACGAGGTCGGTGCGACCGCGTGGCTCCGAACGCCACGCCCCGTGACCGGAGGTCTTCCGCCCGTGATCAGCGCGCAGCCCCCCGCCCCCCTCCGCATGCCCGACCGACTCTTCGCGGAGCTGGCGGCCGGTGGTGGCTCCGCCGAGGCCGTCGCGTTTCTGGAACGGGGGGAGCGGGCACGCCGGCTGCTGCTCCTGCGGACCCTGCTGGACCGGCTGGAGGCACTGCCGACCCCCCTGTCGCCGACCGCGGAGGCCTGGCGTGCCCTCCGGGAGGCCGCCGAGCGGGCCCCCGAGCCGGTCGACCGGCTGCTGCTCGCCCCCGCGACCGGCGGCTGGATGGCCCACGCCCTGCGGCGGCTGCACGGCACGGCGTCGGGGCCGCCGCTGTGGGCCGAGGCGGGTCACCTGTGCGCACTGGCCCTCTCGGCGTCGCTGAGCGCGGGCACGGAGACGGAGCTCAGGGTCGCCCTGACCGACGGTCGCCTGTTCCTCCCGGGGCTCGGACTGGCCCGACTCGTGCGCGCCGAACCCGGGTTGACGGTCGGACGTGCCCGCACGCACCGGGGGGAGCTGACCCTCAGCGGTCCGGCGGACGGTGGCGGCGTCACGTCCCTGACGGTCCGGCCGGCGACGTCACCCGTGGGCGTACCGACGGGCAGCCACGCGTCCGGAGCCGAGGCGGACACGTCGAACGGCGGCGCCTCCTGGCTCCCGCTGCGTACCCTGACCCACCACTCTCCCGCCGGCCCCGTGGCCATCCCCCTGGACGACCTCGACCCGTACCGCGACCTCGACGATCCGCTGCCGCCCGCCCGGCTGGACGACGCGGAGGCCGAGGCGTGGCAGAAACTGTTCGAGGAGGCAAGCGCGCTGCTCGCCGCACCGGGCGGTACCGGACCCGGGCGGCTCGATCCGGCCGCCGTCCGCGCCGTCGTCCCCTGCGGCCGTACCGGTGTCCTGCCGCCCGCCCCACCGGACGTCCGGGTGTCGGCGTCGAGCGGCGACGCCTACGGCGCGATGGTGATCGCCCGCCCCGCCGCCGCGCTGCCTCTCGCCGAGACCCTCGTGCACGAGTTCCAGCACAGCAAGCTCGCCGCCCTGCTGCATCTCTTCCCGCTGCTCGACGACGACCGTGAGGAGCGCTACTACGCCCCATGGCGGGCCGACCCGCGGCACCTCACCGGCCTGCTGCACGGCGCCTACGCGTTCACCGGCGTCGCCGGTTTCTGGCGGGACCGACTGGCGCCGGCGCCGGACGACCGGGCGGCGGAGGAGGCCGGTTACCACTTCGCCCTGCGCCGACTGCAGAGCCGGCTCGTCGTGCGCACCCTGCTGGCCACCGGCCGTCTCACCGCCGAGGGACGTGCCCTCGTCGCGGGGCTTGCGGCCACCCTGGACGACTGGTTGCACGAGCCCGTGCCCGCCGCGGCCCTGAGCCGCGCCCGTACGGCCGCCGCGCTGCATCGCACGGAATGGCGGCTACGGAACGTCGAGCCGCCCGACCCCTCCGCACCGGCCGGACCGTCGGGTCTCCGGTTCCGTTCCGACCGTGCCTTCTGGCCGGACCTGCGCACCCATGCCTTCGCCACGCGTCCGAGCGCACCGCGTACCGCCGACGAGCATCTGGCCGCGGGCGACCCGGCGGCCGCCCTCGCCCGTTACACCGACGCACTCGCCGACGACCCGGCCGAACCCCACGCCCTGGCGGGCTGGATCGTCGCCCGAGCCGCCCTCGTCGACGGCCGTGCCACCCGCCGTATGCTGGCCCGCCCCGAGCTGCCCGGGCCCCGGCCCGGCACCTGATCGCCCGGCGCCTCACTCCCGCCCGGCACCCCGCCGTCACAGAACGCCCTTGTGTCCCGCACACCTTCGTCCATATGGTGGACGGCCGTGCGGCGCAAGGGTGTTCGCACGGCTGCGAGGGGGAGTCGAGATGGAGATCAAGAAGGTCGTCGTCCGGGAGGACCAGCCCGGCACCGGCCGCCGGCCGGCGATCCTGGAGAAGCGGCCGACCCGCTGAGCATGCGCGTCCACCTGGTCACGATGCCGTGGCATCCGATCGATCTGCCCTCGCTCCAACTGGGCCTGCTGAACCGGATCGTGCGGCGCGGCCGCCCCGGCGACGAGGTGACCGAGTTCCACGGGTCGCTCCGCTGGGCGGAGTTCCTGCTGGAGCACTCGGGCGGCCGGCTGCGGCCGGGTGACTACACGGCCGTCGGCAGCGACGCGATCTTCCACGGCCTCGGCGACTGGGTCTTCTCCGGTGTCCTGTACGACGACCCCGGCTGGGGTCTGGCCCGGCTGCGGGACTACGCGGCCACCCGGGACGTCTTCGTCGACACCGCCGTGGCCATGCGGCCGTACGCCGCCGAGTTCGTCGCCCGGTGCGCCGACGAGGTGCTGGCCGCCGAGCCGGACGTGGTCGGGTTCACCAGCACCTTCATGCAGAACGTCCCCTCCCTCGCCCTGGCTCGCGAACTCAAGCGCAGAAGACCCGGGTTGACGGTCGTCTTCGGCGGCAGCAACTGCGACGGCCCGATGGGGCACGCCCTGCACCGCAACCACCCCTTCGTCGACCATGTGGTGCGCGGTGAGGCCGAGTACGCCTTCCCCGCCCTGCTCGGCCACCTGGACGCGGGCACCGTGCCCGACGACGTGCCGGGGCTGTGCTGGTGGGACGGCACCCTGTCGCGGGCCAACGCGGAGACCCGGCGCACCGTGGCACCGGCCGACATCCCCGCGCCCGACTACGACCAGTGGCAGACGGCCCTGGACGCCTCCCCGGTCCAGGAGTACGTCCATCCGAAACTGGTGGTGGAGGGGGCCCGGGGCTGCTGGTGGGGCGAGAAGCACCACTGCACCTTCTGCGGGCTCAACGGCTCCGCGATGGCCTTCCGTGCCAAGCCGGGAGAGCGGCTGTGGGCGGAGATCGACCGGCTGGTGCGCCGGCACCGCATCCTCGACGTGGTCACGGTCGACAACATCATCGACATGGCGTACTTCCGGGACTTCCTGCCCCGAGTCGTCGACAGCGGCTGGGACCTGCGGCTGCACTACGAGGTCAAGTCGAACCTCACCCCCGCGCAGCTCGGACTCCTCGGCGCGTCCGGCACGGTGCACATCCAGCCCGGTATAGAGAGCCTGGGCAGCCGCGTCCTGGACCTCATGGACAAGGGTGTCACCGGCGCCCGGAACGTGCGCACCCTGCGCGAGTGCGAGAACCACGCGCTGACCTGCTCCTGGAATTTGCTCTACGGCTTCCCCGGCGAGACCGCCGAGGACTACACGTCCGTCGTCGAGCAGCTGCCCGCCCTGGTCCATCTCCAGCCGCCGAGCGGTGCCCACCGCATCCAGCTGGAGCGCTTCAGCCCGCACTTCACGGACCCGGGCCGGGGCTTCGGCAAGCGCCGCCCGGCCGAGATGTACCAGCACGTCTACGACCTGCCCGAGGGTGAACTCGCCGACCTCGTCTATCTGTTCGACACCGAGGACGCGGGCATCTCGGGACCGGCCGAGCGGCGGCTCGGGAAGGCCGTCGCCGAGTGGCGGTCGGGGTACGCGCACTCCCGGCTGCTGTTCGAGGAGGACGGCGCGGAGCTGCTGGTGCACGACCGACGGCATGGACGGCCGCCGGCCACCCATCGGTTCACCGGCTGGCGCGCCGCGGCGCTGCGGCTGCTGGAGGACGGCCGTACCCTGCCCGCCCTGCACCGGCTGCTGACCGCCGACGGCCACGGGGTGACGGTGGAGGCCCTGGGGGACTGGGTGCGCCAGGCCTTCTCCTCGGCCCTGTTGTTCCGTGACGGAACCACGTACGTGGCCCTGCCGACATGGGGCGAGCCGGTCCGGCTGACCGAGGGGGCCGGATGAGCGGGCTGCCGGCGACCGTGCCGTACCGGATCGCCGGGCGCCGGGTCGAGGTGACGGAGCCCCTGGACCTCGGCGGGGAGGGCCGGGAGACGGCGGAGGCGGTCGGGTTCCTGCGCGAATGCCAGGGCCTCGGACTGAGCGTCGGCTGGCGGGCGACCGGCAGCCCGGCCTGGGACCTCGGCGTACTGCGCCATCTGCCGCCACCGGTAGAACTGGCCTGCTCCCCATCGGAGTTGGCCCAGTGGCGGAGCGGGTACACCTTCGGCAGCCTCTACCACCGGCGCGGCCCCGGCTTCGTGACCGTCCTGGACCGCAGGCAGGAGGGCACGGCGGTCCGGCTCACCCTCGACCACCCCGATCTCCACGCCACCTTCCTGCGGCTCCTCACGCCCACACCCCTCGACGCGCTCGGCACCACCGAGTGCGAGGCCGCGGACCTCCTCGCCGCCGAGCGGCTGGTCCTCGTCACCGGTGGCTGGGCGGTGGCCCTCCCCCCACGCGTCCGGCAGTGGCCGGTCCCCTGCACGGCGATCTGACCCCCGCCTCACCGTCCCGCCAGCCGCAGCCGCTCCCCGCACACCCCCACGCGTACCGTCTGGCCCCAGGTGAGCTGGAGGGCGTCCGTCTCCATGCCGTCGCCGAAGGCGATGAGGCGGTCGGACTCCACGGTGAGCGTCAGGCCGGCCGAGGTGCCCAGTTCACCCGCCACCAGGCTGGTGCCGGTGGCCGGTGACGGCCAGGCCTCGCGGACGAACCACACCAGTCGTTCCTCGGTGGGGGAGGGCAGCGCGAGCCGGCCGCCGCGCTCCTGCCACACCGAGCGGAGCCAGCCGGTCGCGCCGGTGCCGGTTCCCACCAGCACCCCCGAGGAGGCCTGGGCCTCGACGACACCCCCGTCGCCGTCGAGGCCCAGGCGGTAGCGGGCGGTCTGGTGGCCGGGTGTGCCCAGGTAGATCTCGTTGAGCGCGACCAGCCGCTGCGTGTCGTCGGCCACCGCCTCGACCATGGTCAGCTCCTCGCACCCGGTGTCCGCCGCGAGCAGCTTCGCCGTGTCGCGGGGACGGTGGCGTACCAGCACACCGGGGTTGCGGCCGGGGTCGGCGTCGATGCCGATCACCGGTTGTCCCGTCAGGTACTTGGCGACGTTGGCGACCAGTCCGTCCTGGCCCACCACCACGACCACGTCCTCGGGTGCGAACAGGAACCGGTCCAGGTCGCCCCGCTCCACCCGGGCCTGGCGCCAGGTCAGCGGGACCGCCGCCGTCACCTCGGCCAGGGCGCGGTGGGCGCGGTGGTGGCGGTCGGCGACCTCCGCGATGTCCCGGCCGCGGGAGGCGAGGAAGAAGGCGGCCTGGCCGTGCGTGCCGTGCCGGGCCACCAACTCCTCGTACTCGGTGGTCCGGTGGACCAGCACCGCGCGCGGGGCGAGGCTCACGCCTGAGCCTCCGCGGGACCGCCGAGCTTCGCCAGCAGCCCGGTCAGCACGTCGGGCGAGATGGTCACGCTGTCGATGTGCGGCACGTTCTCGGCGAGGCGCATCCCGGCGAGGGCGTGCAGGGTCGCCACGTCGGCCTCGGCGTGCACCCGCAGCCACGCCGCCCGTGCCGCGGCCTCCGCCTCGCCCACCTCGCGGGCCCGCTCGGCCTCCGCGCGGGCGAGCCGCACCGCCTTGGCCGCCTCCGCCTCGGCGAGCCTGAGGGTACGGGCCGCCTCGGCCTCGGTGAGGGCCGCCGTCCGCGTGGCCTCCGCCTCGGCGAGCTTCACCGAGCGGGCGGCTTCGGCCTCCGCGAGCTTCACCGACCGGGCCGCCTCGGCCTGCGCGCGTACCGCGTCCGCGGCCGCCTGCTCCTCCGCCTCCCGGCGCGCGTTGGTGCCGCGCTGGTCGACCAACCGCTCCTCGCGGCGCGCCAGTTCGATCTTGCTGGCCAGTTCGTTCTCGGCGATGGCGCGCTCCCGCTCCACCGCCACGGCCCGCCGCTCGTAGGTGGCGCGGTCGGCGTCCTGCTGGATCTGCTCCCGGGCCGGGGTGCGCAGGGCGCGCTCCACCTCCGGCTCCGGCCGCAGGGCCATCACGCGTACCGCCACCACCTCGATGCCGGTGGCCGGCAGCCGCGGTTCGGCACCGAGGCCCGCCGCGACCCGCTCGCGCACCTCGGCCACCCCGTCGACGAGCGCCGCCGACAGCGGTGTACGGGCGAGGACGTCCAGCGCGTGCTGCTGCGCCGTCTCGGTGAGCAGGGTGCCCAGCTGCTCCAGCGGAGTGCCGCGCCAGACGCCGGTGTCCGGGTCGATGGAGAAGTCCAGCCGGCCGGCGGCGAGCGCGGGGTCGGCGATGCGGTAGGTCACGGTGGCCTGCACCGTCACGTCCTGGAAGTCGGCCGTGCGGGCGTGGAAGGTCATGGCCAGCTCACGGTCGTCCACGGGGACCTCGGAGAGCGCGGCGGTCAGCGAGCGGAACCAGAAGCTGAGCCCGGTGCCGTCGTGCACCAGCCGGCCGGAGCGGTGGTGCCGGACGTGCGCCGTCGGCGCGCCGCGCAGATGGCGCCAGCCGAGGCGCCGGGTGATGTCGGCCATGAGTCCCCCTCGATCGTTTTCGTCAAGGAGACGATAATTGGGCCACCCGCTTGTCGTCAAGGGGACGAAAACTGGGGGACGCGGAAACCGCCGAGACGGGGGTGAAGCCGCGGTGCGATGGTCAGGATGGAGGCATGGGATTCCATGTCGACTCCGAGGCCGGGCGGCTGCGCCGCGTCATCCTTCACCGGCCGGATCTCGAGCTCAAAAGGCTCACCCCCAGCAACAAGGACGCGCTCCTCTTCGACGACGTGCTCTGGGTGCGCCGGGCACGCGCCGAGCACGACGGGTTCGCCGACGTCCTGCGCGACCGCGGCGTCACCGTCCACCTCTTCGGCGAACTGCTCACCGAGACCCTGGCCCTCCCTGAGGCGCGGACCCTCGTCCTGGACCGGGTCTTCGACGAGAAGGAGTACGGGCCCCTCGCCACCGACCACCTGCGGGCCGCCTTCGACCGGATGACCCCGGGCGAGCTGGCCGAGGCCCTGGTCGGCGGGATGACCAAGAGGGAGTTCCTGGACGGCCACGCCGAACCGACCTCCGTCCGCTTCCACGTCATGGACCTGGACGACTTCCTGCTCCGCCCGCTGCCCAACCACCTCTTCACCCGCGACACCTCGGCGTGGATCTACGACGGCGTCTCCATCAACGCCATGCGCTGGCCGGCCCGGCAGCGGGAGACCGTGCACTTCGAGGCGATCTACCGGCACCACCCGCTGTTCCGTGCGGAGATGTTCAACGTCTGGTCCCGGGGGCAGGCCGACTTCCCCTCCACCATCGAGGGCGGCGACGTCCTGGTGATCGGCAACGGCGCCGTGCTGATCGGCATGAGCGAGCGCACCACCCCGCAGGCCGTGGAGATGCTGGCGCACAAGCTGTTCGCCGCGGGCTCCGCGCGCACCATCGTGGCCCTGGACATGCCCAAGCGGCGGGCCTTCATGCACCTCGACACGGTCATGACGATGGTCGACGGCGACACCTTCACCCAGTACGCCGGGCTCGGCATGCTGCGCTCGTACACCATCGAGCCCGGGGTCGGGGAGCGGGAGCTGAAGGTCACCGACCATCCCCCGGAGCACATGCACCGTGCGATCGCCGCCGCCCTCGGCCTCGGCGAGATCCGGGTGCTGACCGCCACCCAGGACGTGCACGCCGCCGAGCGGGAGCAGTGGGACGACGGCTGCAACGTCCTCGCCGTCGAGCCCGGCGTCGTCGTCGCCTACGAGCGGAACTCGACCACCAACACGCATCTGCGCAAGCAGGGCATCGAGGTGATCGAGATCCCGGGCAGCGAGCTGGGGCGGGGGCGGGGCGGGCCGCGCTGCATGAGCTGTCCGGTCGAGCGCGAGGCGGTCTGACGGGTCCGACGCGGGAAGGGGTGTGACGGAGCGGACCCGAGCGGGCCGCATATAAATGCAAAATCTCGTATAGAATTCCATGGTCCCCGCCCGTCGCACCCCTGGAGCGCCCCCATGGCGACAGTCCCGACCGCCCTCGCCGGCCGCCACTTCCTCAAGGAGCTCGACTTCACCGAGGAAGAGTTCCGCGGCCTGGTCGAGCTGGCCGCCGAGCTGAAGGCGGCCAAGCGGGCGGGCGCCGAGACGCCGTACCTGCGGGGGAAGAACATCGCGCTGGTCTTCGAGAAGACCTCGACACGCACCCGCTGCGCGTTCGAGGTCGCCGCCGCCGACCAGGGTGCCCACACCACCTACCTCGACCCCGTGGGCTCGCAGATCGGGCACAAGGAGTCCGTCAAGGACACCGCGCGCGTCCTCGGCCGGATGTTCGACGGTATCGAATACCGCGGGGACAGCCAGGCCAAGCTGGAGGAGCTGGCCGCGTTCGCCGGGGTGCCCGTGTTCAACGGTCTCACCGACGACTGGCACCCCACCCAGATGCTCGCCGACGTGCTCACCATGACCGAGCACAGCGACAAGCCGCTGCCGGACATCGCCTTCGCGTACCTGGGGGACGCCCGCTTCAACATGGGCAACTCCTACCTGATCACCGGCGCGCTGCTCGGCATGGACGTCCGGATCGTCGCCCCCCGGGCCTACTGGCCGGCCGAGGAGGTCGTCGCCCGGGCGCGCAAGCTGGCCGAGGCCGGCGGCGCCCGGATCACCCTCACCGAGGACGTCACCGAGGGTGTCGCGGGCGCCGACTTCGTCGCCACCGACGTCTGGGTCTCGATGGGCGAGCCCAAGGAGGTGTGGGGCGAGCGGATCAGAGCCCTCGCGCCCTACGCCGTGACCATGGACGTCCTGCGCGCCACCGGCAACCCGGACGTGAAGTTCCTGCACTGCCTGCCGGCCTTCCACGACCTGGGCACCAAGGTCGGGCAGGAGATCCACGAAGCCTACGGACTGCGGTCCCTGGAGGTGACGGACGAGGTCTTCGAGTCCGCGCACTCCGTCGTCTTCGACGAGGCCGAGAACCGTCTGCACACCATCAAGGCGGTGCTGGTCGCCACCCTCGCCTGACCCGCCCCCTCGCAGCCTTGCCCTCCGGGGCTCACCAGGCCTTATCCTGACCGGCGGCCCGGAGCCACCCCTCTTCCGGTGCCACCGCCGCGACCGTACGACGGTCGCCCGCACCACCAGAAACGAGCACCACCCGCAATGCCCGCACCCCGCATCAAATCCCCCCACCTGCTGGTCGCCGAGTCCGGCGCCGACCGCGAAGGACACGGCCTCAAGCGCACGATGGGCCTCTTCCAGCTCATCTGCTTCGGCGTCGGCGCCATCGTCGGCACCGGCATCTTCGTCGGCCTCTCCGACTCCGTCGCGCAGGCCGGTCCCGCCGTCGTCGTCTCCTACGTCCTCGCCGCGATCACCTGCGTCTTCACCGCCTTCTCCTTCGCGGAGCTGGGCGGCGCGATCCCGGTCTCCGGCTCCTCGTACTCCTTCGCCTACGCCGGCCTCGGCGAGTCCTCCGCCTTCCTGGTCGGCTGGTGCCTGCTGCTGGAGTACGGCATCTCGATCTCGGCGGTCGCCGTCGGCTGGAGCCAGTACGTCAACGAACTGCTGCACAGCCTCACCGGCCTCCAGCTGCCGACCGCGCTGTCCGCGGGCCCGGGCGACGGCGGGATCGTGAACCTCCCGGCCGTGATCGTCATCGCCATGGCCTCCGTGCTGCTGGTGCGCGGGGTGCGGGAGAGCGCCCGGGCGACCGCCGCCATGGCCGCCGTGAAGCTGGTCATCCTGCTGGCCTTCTGCGCCATCGGCTACAGCGCCTTCAAGGACGGCAACCTCACCCCGTTCTCCCCGGCCGGCCTCGGCGGCATCGGCGCGGGCACCACCGCCGCGTTCTTCTCCTACATCGGCTTCGACGCGATCACCACCGCCGGCGAGGAGGCCAAGAACCCGCGCCGGGACATCCCCGTGGCGATCATGGTCTGCATGGGTCTGGTCACCCTGCTGTACTGCGCGGTCGCGGTCGCCGCGATCGGTGCCGTCGGCAGCGACGAGGTGGCCGGCCGTCCGGCCGCGCTGTCGTACGTCGTCAACGCGGTCACCGGCTCCACCATCGGCGGCGGGGTCATCGCCTTCGGCGCGGTCGTCGCCATCGCCTCCGTGGTGCTCGCCGTGATGTACGGCCAGACCCGCATCCTGATGTCGATGTCCCGGGACGGCCTGATCCCGCGCGTCTTCGAGAAGGTCTCGCCGAAGACCTCCACGCCGGTCGCCGGCACGCTGATCGTCGCGGTCGTCTTCGCGCTCCCGGCGGCCTTCGCCTCCCTCGACGCCGTGATGAACCTGTGCACCATCGGCACGCTGGCCATCATGGCCGTCGTCAACGTCGTGGTCATCGCCCTGCGCCGCCGCGAACCCGGCCTCACCCGCAGCTTCCGGGTGCCGCTCTACCCCGTCGGCCCGCTGCTCGGCGTCGCCTTCTGCCTGTACCTGATGTACGAGACGGGCTGGCGGACCTGGCTCCAGTTCGCCGTGTTCCTCGCGGTGGGCCTGCTGGTCTACGTCGCCTACGGGCGCCGGCACTCCACGCTGGGCCGCACGGCCGCCGGGGTCACGCCGGACGACGCTGAGCGGGAATTGCAGGCAGTCTGAACCACACCGCCTTGCCCGACGGGGTGGGGCGGTGACCGCAGGACTGGCTGAGGGCGCGGATGAGCAGGAGACCGCGCCCGCCCTCCTGCCAGGGGTCGGGCTCCTCGATCACCGGCCGGGTGAGATGACCGGGCGGCGCCGGGTCCGGGTCGTGCACCTCGACCTGGCAGCCGGTCGGGGCCAGCTCCACCACCAGCTCTATCGGCCCGCGCCCGGCGGTGTGCTCCACCGCGTTGGCCACCAGCTCGGCCGTCAGCAGCTCGGCGGTGTCGCAGTCGGCAGGGTGCTCCACCTCGGAGATGGCCGTGCGCACGAGGGCGCGCGCCACCGGCACGGCCGCCGCGGTGTGCGGCAGTGCGATGCGCCAGGAGGCCGATCCGGCGGGGCGTTCGTGCAAGGCGAGTCCGTTCATGGAGCAGGCTGTCCTGCTTTCGACTGTAGGAATGGTACGGGCCCGGCCACGAGGACCGTCGACGGGCTTCGCCCGGGACCGAGGCCCCGGTACCGAGCGGCTTACCCCGCCGAACGGTCCGCCTCGCACCGCGGTGCCCACTGTTACGGCGCTGTCGAGGAGCGGTGACGCCTGTGACCGGATCCGGCCGAGGGACGCGCGGTTGTCGCGTGCCCGTGACGACAGTCACAAACAGGTGATAGCTTCATGAGGTGGAGCACCGTGAGGCACCGCCCGCCGCTGTGTGAGGCACCGCCGCCCTAGGAGGCCGCACGTCATGAGTCCCTTCACCGGATCCGCCGCCCGCACCTCCGACTGGGAGCATCTGCGGGTCGGGATCGCCGACGGAGTCGCCACCGTCACCCTGGCCCGCCCCGACCGGCTCAACGCGCTCACCTTCGGCGCCTACGCCGACCTGCGCGACCTGCTGGCCGAGCTGTCCCGGGAGCGCGCCGTACGCGCCCTCGTCCTGACCGGCGAGGGACGGGGCTTCTGCTCCGGCGGCGACGTCGACGAGATCATCGGCGCCACCCTGTCCATGGACACCGCCCAGCTGCTCGACTTCAACCGGATGACCGGCCAGGTGGTGCGGGCCGTCCGGGAGTGCCCGTTCCCGGTGATCGCCGCCGTGCACGGGGTCGCGGCGGGCGCCGGAGCCGTCCTCGCCCTCGCCGCCGACTTCCGGGTGGCGGACCCCTCCGCCCGCTTCGCCTTCCTCTTCACCCGCGTCGGCCTGTCCGGCGGCGACATGGGCGCCGCCTACCTGCTGCCGCGGGTCGTCGGCCTCGGCCACGCCACCCGCCTGCTCATGCTCGGCGAACCGGTCCGCGCCCCGGAGGCGGAGCGCATCGGGCTGATCAGCGAGCTGGCCGACGAGGGCCGGGCGGACGAGGCGGCCCGCGAGCTCGCCCGCCGGCTGGCCGACGGCCCGGCACTGGCGTACGCCCAGACCAAGGCGCTGCTGACCGCCGAGCTGGACATGCCCCTCGCGGCCTCGATCGAGCTCGACGCCGCCACCCAGGCGCTGCTGATGAACGGCGAGGACTACGCCGAGTTCCACGCGGCCTTCACCGAGAAGCGCCCGCCGAAGTGGCGGGGGCGGTGACCGTGGCGGCCCAGGGGAGGAACGAACGGGCGCGGCGCATCGCCGTCGTCGGCGGCGGCCCGGGCGGCCTGTACGCGGCCGCCCTGCTGAAACGCCTCGACCCCGAACGGGACGTCACCGTCTGGGAGCGCAACGCCCCGGACGAGACCTTCGGCTTCGGCGTGGTCCTGTCCGACGAGACCCTCGGCGGCATCGAACACGCCGACCCCGTGGTCTACGCGGCCCTTCAGGAGGACTTCGTCCGCTGGGACGACATCGACATCGTCCACCGGGGCACCCGGCACACCTCCGGGGGGCACGGATTCGCCGCACTCGGCCGGCGCCGGCTGCTGGAGATCCTGCACGAACGCTGCCGCTCCCTCGGTGTGCGGATCCACTTCCGCACCCGGGCCCCGGCCCTGGAGCGGCTCGCCGCCGACCACGACCTCGTCGTCGCGGCCGACGGCGTGCACAGCGCCATCCGCGAGGCCCGCGCCGAGGCCTTCGGCCCGCGCGTGACCGAACACCGCTGCCGCTACATCTGGCTCGCCGCCGACTTCGCCCTCGACGCCTTCCGCTTCGAGATCGCCGAGACCGAGCACGGCGTCATGCAGCTGCACGGCTACCCCTACGCGGCCGACGCCTCCACCGTCATCGTCGAGATGCGCGAGGAGGTCTGGCGGGCGGCCGGCTTCGACGAACTCGGCGCGCCCGAATCGATCGAGCGCTGCGCCAAGATCTTCGCCGACGCGTTGCGCGGCCGGCCCCTGCGCTCCAACAACTCCGCCTGGACGACCTTCCGCACCGTGGTCAACGGCCACTGGTCGCAGGGCAACGTCGTCCTCCTCGGGGACGCCGCCCACACCGCCCACTTCTCCATCGGCTCCGGCACCAAGCTCGCCGTGGAGGACGCGCTGGCCCTGGCCGCGTGCCTGGAGGAACAGCCGGACGTGCCGAGCGCGCTCGCCGCCTACGAGGAGGAGCGCAGGCCCGTCGTGGCCTCCACCCAGCGGGCCGCCCGGGCCAGCCTGGAGTGGTTCGAGAACCTGGGGCTGTACCTGGACCAGCCGCCCCGCCAGTTCGCCTTCAACCTGCTCACCCGCAGCCGCCGCGTCACCCACGACAACCTCCGGCTGCGCGACGCGCACTTCACCGAGTCCGTCGAGCGCGAGTTCGGCTGCCCGCCCGGCACACCTCCGATGTTCACCCCGTTCCGGCTGCGCGGACTGACCCTGCGCAACCGGGTGGTGGTCTCGCCGATGGACATGTACTCCGCCACCGACGGCGTGCCCGGCGACTTCCACCTCGTCCACCTGGGCGCCCGCGCGCTCGGCGGCGCCGGCCTGGTGATGACCGAGATGGTCTGCGTGAGCGAGGAGGGCCGCATCACCCCGGGCTGCGCCGGCCTCTACACCGGCCGGCAGGCCGAGGCGTGGCGGCGGATCACCGACTTCGTGCACACCGGGGCGCCCGGCACCGCGATCGGTGTGCAGCTCGGGCACTCCGGCCGCAAGGGCTCCACGAAGCTGATGTGGGAGGGCATGGACGAGCCGCTCCCGGACGGCAACTGGCCGCTCGTCGCCGCCTCCCCGCTGCCCTACAAGCCGGGCGGCCAGACCCCGCGCCACCTCTCCCGGGCCCAGCTCACCGACATCCGCGAGCAGTTCGCCTCGGCCGCCTGGCGGGCCGCGCGGGCCGGCTTCGACCTGCTCGAACTGCACTGTGCCCACGGCTACCTGCTCTCCGGATTCCTCTCTCCGCTCACCAACCGGCGCACGGACGCCTACGGCGGCTCGCTGGAGAAGCGGCTGAGATTCCCGCTGGAGGTCTTCGACGCCGTGCGCGCGGTGTGGCCGGCGGAACGGCCGATGACCGTCCGCATCTCGGCCACGGACTGGGCGGAGGGCGGCACCACCGCCGAGGACGCCGTAGGCATCGCCCGGGCCTTCGCCGCGCACGGCGCCGACGCCATCGACGTCTCCACCGGGCAGGTGGTGACCGAGGAGCGGCCGGAGTTCGGGCGGTCGTACCAGACGCCGTTCGCCGACCGCATCCGGCACGAGGTCCGCGTCCCGGTGGTCGCGGTCGGCGCGATCTCCTCGTGGGACGACGTCAACTCCCTGATCCTGGCCGGGCGTACGGACCTGTGCGCGCTGGCACGCCCGCATCTGTACGACCCGCACTGGACCCTGCACGCGGCGGCCGAGCAGGGGTACGAGGGCCCCGGCGCGCCATGGCCCGACCCCTACCGCGCGGGCAGCAGGCGCCCGCAGACCGGCCGTACCGACGCCCCCAAGCCCCGTCTTTCCCTCGGTGACTGAGGTCCGTCGTTAGGTCACACCCCTTCCACGCGATTCGCACCGTTTCTGAACCGTCCGTTTCCGGTCAGCTGGCTAGGTTCTTTCGAGCCCTGCCGAAGACGGAAGAGACCGGGACCGCCATGAGTGACACCACACCCCTGCCCGAGCACCACGGCTACGACTACGGACAGCCGGTGGCGCCCGCCCCGCAGGGGCCGGCGGACCCGTACCGGTCCGCCGGCGCCGGCCGGGAACGCCGTCGTGACGGCTCCGGCACCCGGCGCACCGCACTGGTCATCCACACGGTCGCCGACGTCGCCGCGGCCTTCCTCGGGCTGTGGATCCTGCTCCACCTGCTGGAGGCCAACCACGCGAACGTCTTCGTGCGGTTCGTGCAGGACGTCGCCGACGCGCTCGCCTGGTGGTCGCAGGACATCTTCACCATGGACACCGAGAACCTGCGGGTGCTCCTGAACTACGGGCTGCCCGCGGTGGTCTACCTCCTGGCCGGACACGGCATCGCGGCACGGCTGCGCCGCTTCTGAGGCTCACACCCCCGCGGATCACGCCCCCGCGAACCGCGCGCCCGCGTCCCGCAGCCGCTCGTGCAGGGCCGTGAAGACCTCCGCCGAGTGGACGCCCGGCCAGTCGGCGGGCAGCAGGTGGGTGGGCAGGCCCGGGTCGGTGTAGGGCAGGTGGCGCCAGGAGTCCAGGGCGAGGAGGTAGTCCCGGTAGGCCTCCTCGGGCGGGGTGTCCGGGCGGTGCTCCCAGGCGTGCAGCACCGGGGCGTGCACGTCCAGGAAGCGCTCGTGCTCCTTGGCGATCGCGGCCAGGTCCCACCAGCGGGCGACCGACTCGGCCGTGGGTGCGAAGCCCAGGTGCTCGCCGCGGAAGAAGTCGACGTACGGGTCCAGGTGCAGACGGCGCAGGGCGTGCCGGGTCTCCTCGTACAGGCGGGCCGGCGCGATCCACACGCCCGGGGCCGCCGTGCCGAAGCCGAGCCCCGCCAGCCGGGACCGCAGCACATGCCGCTTCTGGCGTTCCGACTCGGGGACGGAGAAGACCGCGAGCACCCAGCCCTCGTCCCGCGGCGCCGCCGTCGCGTAGATGCGGCGGTCGCCGTCCTCCAGCAACTGGCGTGCCTCCGGCGAGAGTTCGTACCCGGCCGCGCCGGACGCCGTACGCGCGGGCAGCAGCAGGCCGCGGCGCTTGAGCCGGGACACCGAGGAGCGCACGGAGGGGGCGTCCACCCCCACCGCGGCGAGCAGCCGGATCAGCTCGGCGACGGGCACCGGGCCGGGCATGAAGCGGCCGTACGCGCCGTAGAGCGTGACGATGAGGGACCTGGGGGCGTGCTGGTCGGACACGTTGATCATGTTAAGTCGTCGGTGTCATGGCCGGTCACCCCGGCCGCGCAGCCGGAACCGCTGCAGCTTGCCGGTGGCCGTGCGGGGGAGCGAGTCGAGGAAGACGAACTCGCGCGGGCACTTGTAGGGCGCCAGTTCCGCGGTGAGGAAGGCGCGGAGCGCCTCGGGATCGCGTGCGGCCCCGTCACGCAGGACGGCGTACGCCACCGCCACCTGGCCGCGTGCCTCGTCGGGGCGGCCCACCACCGCGGTCTCCACCACGTCCGGGTGGCGCAGCAGCGCGTCCTCCACCTCCGGTCCGGCGATGTTGTACCCGGCCGAGATGATCATGTCGTCGGCGCGTGCCACGTAGCGGAAGTAGCCGTCGGGCTCGCGGACGTAGGTGTCCCCGGTGATGTTCCAGCCGTCGCGCACGTACTCGCGCTGGCGCGGGTCGGCCAGGTAACGGCAGCCGACCGGGCCGCGCACCGCCAGCAGGCCGGGCTCGCCGTCGGCCACCGGCGCCCCGGCCGCGTCCTGCACGCGCGCCTGCCAGCCCGGCACCGGCAGGCCCGTCGTGCCGGGTCTGATGTGCTCGTCCGCGGCGGAGATGAAGATGTGCAGCAGTTCCGTCGCGCCGATGCCGTTGATGACGCGCAGGCCCGTGCGTTCCTGCCAGGCCCGCCAGGTGGCCGCGGGCAGGTTCTCGCCCGCCGACACGCACCGCCGCAGGGAGGAGACGTCGTGGCCGTCCAGCTGGTCCAGCATCGCCCGGTACGCCGTCGGGGCGGTGAACAGGACCGAGACCCGGTGCTCGGCGATCGCCGGGAGCAGCTGCCGGGGTCCGGCCTGTTCCAGCAGCAGGGTGCTCGCGCCCGCCCGCATCGGGAAGACCAGCAGACCGCCGAGGCCGAAGGTGAAGCCGAGCGGGGGACTGCCGGTGAACACGTCGTCCGCGTGGGGGCGCAGCACGTGCCGGGAGAAGGTGTCGGCGATCGCGAGCACGTCCCGGTGGAAGTGCATGCAGCCTTTCGGACGGCCCGTGGTGCCGGAGGTGAAGGCGATCAGGGCGACGTCGTCGGCCGCGGTGTCGACCGCCGGGAAGGGCGCGTCGGGCGCCGGACGGCGCAGCAGGTCGTCGGGTGCGTCGCCGCCGAAGGTCGCGATCCGCAGCCCGGGTATCTCGGCCTTCGCCAGGTCGTCCACCGACCGGATGTCGCACAGCGCGTGCCGGATCCGGGCGATCCCGCAGATCGTCGACAGCTCGTGCGGGCGCTGCTGGGCCAGCACGGTGACCGCGACCGCGCCCGCCCGCAGCACGGCCAGCCAGCAGGCCGCGAGCCAGGGTGTGGTGGGGCCGCGCAGCAGCACCCGGTTGCCCGGGACCACGCCCAGGTCGCCGGTGAGCACATGGGCGATCCGGTCGACGTGCCCGCGCAGCTCGCCGTACGTCCAGACGGTCCCGGCCGGCGTGCGGAGGACCGGGCGGTCCGCGGCGCCGCCTGCCAGTAGTTCGGTGGCGCAGTTCAGCCGGTCGGGGTAGTTCAGCTCCGGCAGGTCGAACCGCAGCTCGGGCCACTCGTCCGGCGGGGGCAGATGGTCGCGCGCGAAGGTGTCGACGTGGGCGGAGAGGTGCATGGCGGTTCGCCCCCTTGCCGTGACAGGCGTCGAGTCGGGCGTCGTGGTGGCACCGGCGTCCTGGTGGGATCGCGGTTCGAGCGTATCGTGTTGGTGACGGCAGTCAACTGTGCGCGATAACGTCGCTTCGGGACGGACGGGAGGAGGCCGCCGCGGCCGCCTCCGCAGGGCCGGGCGCGCCGTGGTGGGCGCGGCCCGGAAGGTGACGGGACCGCCGTGCCGGCCGTCCCCGGAAGGGAGGTCCGGCAGTGCCCGCATTCTCACTCGAACCGGAGCAGATCGCCTGGTGCGCCGAGCTGCGCACCCTGGCCGCCGAACGGCTGCGCCCGCTCGCCGACAAGGGCGAACCGGGCCGCGTCAACCGGCCGCTCCTCGTCGAGCTCGGGCAACTCGGCCTGCTGGGGCGGCTGTTCAGCTCCGGCGCGCTCGATCTGTGCCTGATGCGCGAATCCCTCGCCCAGGCCTGCACCGAGGCCGAGACCGCCCTCGCCCTCCAGGGGCTCGGCGCCCATCCGGTGCACGCCCACGGCACCCCCGCCCAGCGCGAGCGCTGGCTGCCCGGTGTCGCGCGGGGCGGCGCGGTGGCGGCCTTCGCGCTGAGCGAGCCCGGGGCCGGCTCGGACGCGGCCGCGCTGTCCCTGGCGGCCGAGGAGGACGGCACCGGCGGCTGGCGGCTCACCGGCGCCAAGTGCTGGATCTCCAACGCCCCCGAGGCCGACTTCTACACCGTCTTCGCCCGTACTACGGCCGGTGCCGGAGCACGCGGGGTGACCGCCTTCCTGGTCCCGGCGGACCGGCCCGGACTCACCGGCACCGCACTGGAGATGATCTCCCCGCACCCCATCGGCGCCCTCGACTTCGACGGCGTGCCCGTCACCGCCGACGACGTCCTCGGCGAGGTCGACCGCGGCTTCACCGTCGCCATGGGCACGCTCAACCTCTTCCGGCCCAGCGTCGGCGCCTTCGCGGTCGGCATGGCCCAGGCGGCCCTCGACGCCACCCTCGGCCACACCCGCCGGCGCGAGGCGTTCGGCGGCACCCTGGCGGATCTCCAGGCGGTGTCCCACCAGGTCGCCGAGATGGCCCTGCGCACGGAGGCGGCCCGGCTGATGGTCTACGCGGCGGCGACGGCGTACGACGAGGGCGCCGACGACGTCCCGGGGCGCGCCGCGATGGCCAAGCTGCTCGCCACCGAGACCGCGCAGTACGTCGTCGACACCGCCGTCCAGCTGCACGGCGCCCGCGCCCTGCGCCGCGGCCACCTCCTCGAACACCTCTACCGCGAGGTGCGCGCGCCCCGCGTCTACGAGGGCGCCAGCGAGGTCCAGCGGGGCATCATCGCCAAGGAGCTCTACGCCGCGACCCACGACCGGGAGACCCGATGACGACCGAGCGCGTCAACCCGCCCGAACTGTCCCCGCCCACGGGCTTCTCCCACGCGGTCGTCGCGACCGGCTCCCGCGTGGTGTTCCTCGCGGGGCAGACCGCCCTCGACACCGACGGCAAGATCACCGGCGACACGCTGCCCGAGCAGTTCGAGAAGGCGCTCGGCAACCTCCTCGGCGCCCTGCGCGCGGCCGGCGGCACCCCCGCCGACCTGGCCCGCGTCACCGTGTACGCCACGGACGTGGCCGACTACCGCGCCCGGGCCCGCGAACTCGGCCGCCTCTGGCGGGACTCGGCGGGCCGGGACTATCCCGCGATGGCGGTCGTGGAGGTCGTACGGCTGTGGGACGAGCGGGCGCTGGTGGAGCTCGACGGGTTCGCCGTGCTGCCGTAGGGCACGCCGGTCAGGCGGCCGGCGCGAGCCGCTGCGCGGGCACCCGGCACCGCGGGACCACGCTGCCGTCCGGGTGGAGCTCCCCGCTGTCGTCGAAGACGATCGAGCCGTCGCACAGCAGCGTCCAGCCCTGCTCGGGGTGGGCGGCCACGGGGTGCCGGTGGGCGGGGGCGGAGGACGAGGAGAGGGGAGTCGGGTGGGAGCACATGGCGCACCTCCACATCGGATGCGGGGGACCGGCGGATCCGGTCCGCGCCCTGCATGCCTAGACCATGCCCCCGCCGTGAACGCCCCGGAACCGCCCGCGGTGAAGCGTGACAACACGCGGACAACTACCGCACGGTTCCATGACGCGCCACCGATGGGGTGAGGATCACGGGCCTCGGCACGGCCGCCCGGTACCAGTGGGATCCCCACCCCCACGGAACCGGGAGACGACCCCATGCCCGTACGTCCCGTCCTCCTCGCGGCCCTCACCGCCGCCCTGCTCTGCACCGCCGCCGGACCGGCCGGCGCGGATGCCTCCGAGACCGTCACCGTCGACCCCGTCGGCCGGATCGCGCCGGACGGCCGCGTCACCCTGTCCGGCACCTACCGCTGCACACCGGGCACCGGGCCGGTGTTCGTCGGCTCCTCGCTCAGCCAGGAGGACCCGCGCGTCAAGCACGGCATCGGCGGCAGCGGCGCCCGCTGCGACGGCGCCGAGCACCGCTGGCAGAACTCCGGCACCGTCTCCTCGGAGGCGCTCACGGCGGGGCCGGCCCATGTGCAGGCCACCCTCATGGAACTTCGCCCCATGGGCATCGTCCCGCTGCCGGCCTTCCACGCGGTCACCGACCAGGACATCACGCTCGCCCAGGACTGAACGCGCACGCCCGGCCCGGCCGGTGCCCGGCTCCGTTCAGGGCCGGGCCGGGCCGGGCTCCCGGTCCGGCGGGGCGTTCCTGCGGCGGGTGGGGGCGGGGGAGCGGTCGCCGTCCGGCCGCTGGAGGGCGGCCACGAACTTGTAGCGGGAGCCGCGGTACACCGAGCGCACCCACTCCACCGGGGTGCCCTCCGCGTCCCGTGAGTGCCGGGACAGCAGCAGCATCGGCAACCCCACGTCGGTGGCGAGGAGTTGTGCCTCGCGCGGGGTGGAGAGCGAGGTCTCGATGGTCTCGTCGGCCTCGGCGAGGTGGACGCCGTACACGTCGGCGAGCGCCGTGTAGAGGGAGGGGCAGCCGGCCAGGGAGCGGCGCAGCCCGGGGAAGCGCCGAGCCGACAGATGGGTCGTCTCGATCGCCATCGGGGCGCCGCCGGCCAGTCGCAGCCGCTCGATGCGCAGCACCCGCCCGCCGATCGCGATGCCGAGCAGCCCCGCGAGCTTCTCGTCCGCCGGGATCTCCCCGATGTCCAGCGTCCGCGAGGCCGGCGTGAGCCCCTGGGCGCGCATGTCCTCGGTGTGCGAGGTCAGCTGGAGCGTGCGGTACAGCTTGGGCTGCGACACGAAGGTGCCCTTGCCCTGGATCCGGTCCAGGCGGCCCTCGCCCACGAGTTCCTGCAGCGCCTGCCGGACGGTGGTCCGCGAGGTGCCGAACCGGACGGCGAGCAGGCGTTCCGCGGGCATGGCCTCACCGGGGACGAGGGTCTCGGCCATGGCGAGGAGCTGCTGCTTGATCCGGTAGTACTTCGGCACGCGCGCGATGCGGCCGGGCGCTCCGCCGCGTGGCTGGGCGCCGCTGACGTCCGTGGTCATGCCTGCCTTCCCGGCTGTGTCGATGGGCTCCCGTTATAGCGACCAACTGCCCTATGGTCTAGTCCAACTGAACGCTTCGGGCGAAGATCGGGCGAAGGGGACGGACGCGCTCCGATGACGTTCTCGTAACGGCCGTAATCGGCTTCCCTGACCACCCTTGACACCCCGAAAGGTCTAGGCCAAGCTCCGGGGTACTGGTCTACACCATTAGTGACCAGGCCCGAGCCCTACGTGCAACAGCGTCGTACGCAGGTCACCGCCGAGGGCGTGGGGGGTTAGTGGCATCCCTGAGGAGGGTGGCGTGAAGCGCAAGCTTGCTGCCGCGATCGTGATCGCGGGCATGATGGTCTCCGTCTCGGCGTGTGGTGGCGACGACGGCAAGGACAGTGGCAAGGACGCGGGGCCGGCGAGCTGGAAGGGCCAGACGCTCACCGTCTGGACGATGGACGGTTCCGCGCCACCGCAGTGGACCAAGGACGTCCAGGCCGCCTTCGCGAAGAAGACCGGCGCCAAGGTGAAGTTCGAGATCCAGAAGTGGGACGGGATCCAGCAGAAGATCACCACCGCCCTCTCCGAGTCGACCCCGCCGGACGTCATCGAGGTGGGCAACACCCAGACGCCCGCCTACGCGGTCACCGGCGGCCTCGCCGAACTGGGCGACCTCAAGCAGGAGATCGGCGCCGACTGGACCCAGTCGGTCTCCCAGTCCTCCGTCTACGACGGCAAGCAGTACGCCGCCCCGTGGTACTTCGCCAACCGTGTCGTCATCTACAACAAGAAGATCTGGGCGAAGGCCGGCATCAAGGACACCCCCAAGACCCGGGACGAGTTCTTCAAGGACCTTCAGGCCATCGGCAAGAAGACCGACGCCGAGCCGATCTACCTGCCCGGCCAGAACTGGTACTTCTTCGACGGCCTGACCATCGGCCAGGGCGCCGACCTGGTGAAGAAGGACGGCGACAAGTACGTCTCCAACCTCGGCGACCCCAAGGTGAGCGCCGCCATGGAGATCTACAAGAAGTACGCCTCCTACTCCAAGGCCCCCAAGGACAAGGACGAGGCCACCCCGCAGCAGGCCACCGTCTTCGCCAAGGGCAAGACCGGCGCCATCATCGGCATGGGATGGGAGGCCGGTACGGCCATCCAGGCCAACAAGGCCATCGAGAAGGACCTCGGCTACTTCACCATCCCGGGCGAGACGGCCGACAAGCCCGAGGGCGTCTTCCTCGGCGGCTCCAACCTCGCGGTCGCCCAGAACAGCAAGAAGCAGTCCCTGGCCAAGGAGTTCCTGAAGATCGCCCTCTCCGACCAGTTCGAGGGCCAGCTCGCCAAGCTCAACGGCGTCATCCCGAACAAGGAGTCCCTGGAGAGCAACCTCAAGGGCAACGGCGCCGCCGAGGCCGCCGCCCCGGGTGCCGCGGCCGGCGGCACCACCCCGCTGATCCCCGAGTGGGCCGCGGTGGAGAACACCCCGAACCCGATCAAGTCCTACATGACCGCGGTGCTCAACGGTAAGTCCCCGGCGGACGCCGCCAAGCAGGTCGAGGGCGAGATCAACAAGCGCCTGGCCCAGAAGAACTAGACCCCGCGCCGGGGGTGCCGCACGGGCACCCCCGGCACACCTGTGCCGTGCGGACGGCCGCCGGTGCCGTGCGCGCGGCCGGGCAAGTCGTCCGTACGGCCACGGAAGAGATGGCAACTCATGTCAGTGCAGACCGAAGGCACGGACACGGCCGGGGAGCCCGCTGTCCGCAAGGCCCGGGTGCCGGCGCCGCCGCGAGGTGAGGACCGCACCTCCCGGGCGCCCTCCCGCCGGGGCGTCGCCGCCCCCTATCTGCTCCTGCTGCCCGCGCTGCTGGCCACCGCGGTCCTGCTCGGCTGGCCCCTGGTCAAGAACGGCATGCTGTCGTTCCAGAACCTCAACCCGCGGCAGCTCATCCAGCACCTCACCGAGTGGACCGGTTTCGACAACTACCGGGACGTCCTGACCGAGTCGGAGTTCTGGCACGTCGCCGAGCGCTCGGTCTTCTTCACCGCCGCCAACGTCGTCCTGATCATGGGGCTCGGCACCCTGGTGGGACTGCTGCTGGCGCGCCTCGGCAAGAAGATGCGGCTGCTGCTCCTTGTGGGCCTCGTCCTCGCCTGGGCCATGCCCGTCATCGCGGCCACCACCGTCTACCAGTGGCTGTTCGCGCAGCGCTTCGGCGTCGTCAACTGGGTGCTGGACAAGCTCGGCTGGCACTCCATGGCCGACCACAACTGGCTGGCGACCCAGTTCTCCACGTTCGCCGTGGTCACCCTGCTGATCGTCTGGCAGTCGGTCCCCTTCGTGGCGATCAACCTCTACGCCGCCACCACCACCATCCCCCGGGAACTGTACGAGGCCGCCGCGCTGGACGGCGCGGACACCTGGAAGAGCTTCACCTCGGTGACCCTGCCCTTCCTGCGGCCGTTCCTCTACGCGACGACGTTCCTCGAAGTGATCTGGGTCTTCAAGTCGTTCGCCCAGATCTTCGCGCTCAACGAGGGCGGCCCGGACCACCTCACCGAGACGCTGCCGATCTACGCCTACGTCGAGGGCGTCGGCAACCAGCACTTCGGGGTCGGCGCGGCGATCTCCTTCCTGACCATCCTGGTCCTGATCGCGCTCACCTCGTACTACCTGCGCATGGTGCTCAAGCAAGAGGAGGACGAGCTGTGAAGCGTTCCGCCTTCGGCCGTCTGTGGCCCAACGCGACCGCCGTCGTCCTCTTCGTCGGCTTCGTGTTCCCCGTCTACTGGATGTTCGCCACGGCCTTCAAGCCGGCCGGCGACATCATCGCCGACGACCCGGTGTGGTTCCCGACCGACGTCACCCTCGACCACTTCGAGAAGGCCGTCGACGCCGACAACTTCTGGACGCTGGTCGCGAACTCGGTCACCGTCACCGTGCTGTCGGTGGTGTTCTCGCTCGTCATCGCCCTGCTGGCGGCCTTCGCCCTCACGCGGATGCGGTTCAAAGGGCGGCGCGGACTCATCGTGACCTTCATGCTGGCGCAGATGGCCCCCTGGGAGGTCATGATCATCGCCATCTACATGATCGTCCGTGACAACGACATGCTCGACAGCCTCGTCCCGCTCACCGTCTTCTACACGATGATGGTGCTCCCGCTGACCATCCTGACGCTGCGCGGCTACGTCGCGGCCGTGCCGAAGGAGCTGGAGGAGTCGGCGATGGTCGACGGCTGCAACCGCCTCCAGGCCTTCGTCAAGGTGATCTTCCCGCTGCTCGCGCCGGGACTGATGGCGACCTCGCTGTTCGGCTTCATCACCGCCTGGAACGAGTTCCCGCTGGTCCTGATCCTCAACAAGGCGAACGAGAAGCAGACCCTGCCGCTGTGGCTCTCGCAGTTCCGCACCGCCTTCGGTGACGACTGGGGTGCCACCATGGCCGCCTCGTCCTTGTTCTCGCTGCCCATCCTGATCCTCTTCATCTTCCTGCAACGCAAGGCTGTCAGCGGTCTGACCGACGGCGCCGTGAAGGGATGACGCCCCCGATGACCACACTCGCCACCGGCCCGGACACCCTCACCCGGGACGCCCTCGCGGTGCTGCAGCCGGGGTTCGACGGCACCACCGCGCCCGACTGGGTGCGCCGCCGCCTCGGTGAAGGCCTCGCCTCCGTCGCCCTGTTCGGCCGCAACGTTGTCAGCGAGGCTCAAGTCACCTCCCTGACCGCCCAGTTGCGGGGCGAACGGGACGACCTGCTCATCGCCATCGACGAGGAGAGCGGCGACGTCACCCGCCTCGACGTGCGCACCGGCTCCTCCTTCCCCGGCAACCACGCCCTCGGCGCCGTCGACGACTTGGACCTCACCCGCGCCGTCTCCCGCGAGCTGGGCCGCCGCCTGGCCGCCTGCGGCGTCAACTTCGACTGGGCGCCGTCCGCCGACGTCAACGCCAACCCCGACAACCCCGTCATCGGCGTCCGCTCCTTCGGCGCGAGCACCGACCTGGTCGCCCGGCACACCGCGGCCTGGGTGGAGGGCCTGCAGTCCACCGGCGTCGCCGCCTGCACCAAGCACTTCCCCGGGCACGGCGACACCAACGTCGACTCCCACCACGCCGTCCCGCGCATCGACGTCGACGCCGAGACCCTCTACGCCCGCGAACTGCCGCCCTTCCGGGCCGCGATCGCCGCCGGCACCCGGGCCGTCATGAGCGCCCACATCCTGGTGCCCGCCCTCGACCCGGACCGCCCCGGCACCCTCTCCCGGCGCGTCCTCACCGACCTGCTGCGCGGCGAACTCGGCTACCAGGGCCTGATCGTCACCGACGGCATGGAGATGCGGGCGATATCCGGCACCTACGGCCTGGCGCACGGGGTGGTCCTGGCGATCGCGGCCGGCGCCGACGCCATCTGCGTGGGCGGCGGCCTGTGCGACGAGGGCACCGTGCTCACCCTGCGGGACGCGCTCGTGGCCGCCGTACGCTCCGGCGAACTGCCCGAGGAGCGGCTGGCCGACGCCGCCGCCCGGGTGCGCGACCTCGCCGCCTGGACCGCCGCGGCCCGCGGCGACGCGGAGAAGACCGCACCCGACCCGGAGATCGGCCTGGTCGCGGCCCGCCGCGCCCTGACCGTGACCCGCGCCGGCGCCGCCGCACCCGTCGGCGGACCGGTGTACGTCGCCCAGTTCAACCCGGCCCCCAACATCGCCGTAGGCGACCAGACCCCGTGGGGTGTGGCCGCCGAACTGGGCCGGCTGCTGCCCGGCAGCACGTCCGGCTCCTTCTCCGGCCCCGACGCGGGCAAGGCCGTGCTCGCCGAGGCCGACGGCCGCCGGATCGTCGCCGTGGTGCGCGACGAGCACCGGCACGACTGGATGGGCTCCGCCCTCGACACCCTGCTCGACGCCCGGCCCGACACCGTCGTGGTCGAGATGGGCCTGCCGCAGGCCCCGCCGCGCGGTGCCCCGCACATCGCCACGTACGGCGCCGCCCGCGTCTGCGGCGTGGCGGCGGCCGAGGCCGTCGTCGCCGGCTGACCGTCCGGCTCCCGGCCGCCCGCTCCTCCTCCCCGCGGGCGGCCGGTACTCACCCCCGCCGAATCCGGCGGTCCCGCACACCCCCGCCGAATCCGGCGGTTCCTCCTGCCCTGGCGCATGCCACCGGCACATGTCTCACGCACGACCCGAAGGTGCCCGACCAACACCCCGGAGTGATCGCATGCAGACGTCCTTCCCCCGCCTCCACCGGGCGGCCACCGACCGCCCCTACTTCAGCGCCGACGGCGAGACCTACTTCGCCCCGACACCCCTGCGTGACATCGAGAAGACCCGGCCCCTCAAGGTGCTGTCCGCGGCGGACTTCGCCTTCTGGCAGCGCTACGGCTACGTCGTCGTGCGCGAGGCCATCACCCCCGGCGAGGCCAAGGGCCTGCTGGACTTCGCCTGGCAGTTCCAGGGCCTCGACCCCGACCGCCCGGAAACCTGGTACGAGGCACCGGAGTTCCGTTCCGAGCTGGACCGGCACCTCTACATCTACGGCTTCGTCGAGGCCTACCACCACCAGCTGATCTGGGACAGCCGCCAGACGCACCGCGTCCACGACGCCTTCGCGGACATCTGGGACTGCGAGGAACTGTGGGTCACCCTGGACCGGCTCAACCTCAACCCGCCCAACGTACGCACCCGTTCGCGCTCCCACATCGAGCCCACCGACGAGGGCTTCGACATCGAGCTGCACTGGGACGTCGACACCACCCTCACCGTGCTCCCGCAGCGCGTCCAGGGCATCATCGCGCTGAACGACACCCGGCCCGAACTCGGCGGCTTCCAGTGCGCCCCCGAGCTCTTCCGCCGGTTCGAGGAGTGGCGCCTCGGCCGGCCGCCCGGCCGCGACCCGGTCCGTCCCGGCACCGACCGCGACGAGTTCCCGGTCGTCCGCCCCGAACTCCAGGCCGGCGACCTGCTGATCTTCAACGGCCTGCTCGCGCACGGCGTGGCGCCCAACCTCTCCGACAACGGTGTCAGGGCCGTCCAGTACCTGTCGATGATGCCCGCGCTGGAGGAACACACCGCGCTGCGCGACTCCCGCGTGCACTCCTGGCGCACCCTGGCCACCCCCGACTGGAACGGCACCCTCCTCGGCGACGCCCGTGAACCGGAGGCCCTCCGCTACGGCCCGGCCGCGCTCAGCGGGCTCGGCAGGAAGCTGCTCGGACTGGACTCCTGGGCCGCCGTGGAAGAGGCCCAGTGAACCGCATCTGCCTCTGCCTGCCCACCGACCGGGCCTGCTCCGCCACCCTCACCGCCGTCCACGAGGAGGCCGCCCACGCCGCCCGCGACAACGGCGCGGACGTCCAGCTGCTCATCCTCGACTCCTCCGACGACCGCACCCGCGCCGAGCACACCCGCATCGTCGCCGGACTCCGCCCCGTGCCCGGCGTCACCGTCCACCACCTCGACGAGTCCGCCCAGCGCGCCTTCCTGCGCCGGGCCGTGGAACGCGCCGGACCGCCCGAGCCCGAGCGCCTGCTGCGCCTGATGCTGCCGCCCGCCGTCTCCTACGGCGCCTGCACCAACCGCGCCTTCCTGCTGGCCGCCGCCCTCGGCTGCTCCTCGCTGCACCGCCGCGACTCCGACAGCGCCTACCAACTCCACGACGGACGGCCGGTGTTCCCCGTCCACCACGAGCTGCCCTGGCTCGGCCGCCCCGCCGCCGAGGCCGCGGCCGGCGGGCTGCGCACCGACCTCGACCCCGCCGACGCGCACCGCCCGGTGTCGCTCGCCGGCGCTTCCTTCATCGGCGAACTCTCCGTGGACATCGCGGAGATACGGCACCTGGACGAGGGGATCTACCACGACGTGGTAAGTCTGTGGGCGCCCGGCGACTGGCCGGAGGAACGCACCCGGCACCTGGTGGAGGAGTCCTTCACCGGCGCGGGGACGGCACCGTTCACCGGCGACCGGGCGACCCTCACCCGGGTCGACCCCATGCGCGTCGACATGTGCAACGTCGCCTTCGACCGGGCGGTGTACGAGCGGACGCCGCTGCCCCCCGCCACCGACACCATCGGCAGCGACTACTTCCTGCTCCACCTGGTCCACGACGCCGGCCTGCCCGGCATCCTGCACAACCGGCACATCGAGAACTTCCACACCCCCGAACGCCGTACCGACAGCGGGTTCCACGCCTACCAGCGGCGGTTCGTGAAGTTCCTGCTCTCGATGCTCTACTTCCACCACGTCTACGACCGCATGGCCGCCGAGGGCGCCGCACTGCTCGACGAGCGGCACCGGGTGCGGCCCGGGACGATCACCGCCCTGGTCCGCGAGAGCGCGGGCCTGGACCGCGCGGAGAACGTCCGGCGCCTGGACCGCGTCGACACCGCCTACCGCAAACTGGGCGGCCGGTACGCGCTCTTCGCCGAGCGGCTCGCGGCCGAACGGGACCGGCTGCTCGACGAGGCCGAGTCGGACATCGAGGACTACGCGCACCTGACCGAAGCCTGGCCGGCCCTCGTGGAAGCGGTCCGCACATGAGCGCCCCGCACCCGACGGCCCGGCAGCAGACCGCCTCCACGGGCGACCGCATCGTCTACGACCTCATCGGCATGGAGCGGCAGTACGACTCCCTGCGGGCCGAACTGCCCGGCGCGGACATCCGCTTCGCCCTCAAGGCCTGCCCGGTCGACGAGGTCCTGCACTGCCTGGCCGCCCGCGGCGCGGGATTCGACGCGGCGAGCCCCACCGAGATCGCCCAGGCACTGCGCACCGGCACCCCCGCCGGCCGCGTCCACTACGGCAACACCGTCAAGTCCGACCACGACATCGCCGAAGCCCACCGCCTGGGCGTCCGCACCTTCGCCACCGACAGCGTTGAGGACGTCACCGCGATCGCCCGGCACGCCCCCGGCACCCGGGTGTTCTGCCGCCTCGCCACCAGCGGCGAGGGCGCCCTGTGGGGACTGAACCGCAAGTTCGGCTGCGCACCGGACGACGCCGTCCGCGTGCTGGCCACGGCCCGTGCCGCCGGTCTGACCCCGGCCGGCCTCTCCGTGCACGTCGGCTCCCAGCAGATGACCGGCGAGGCCTGGCAGCGGGCCTTCGACACCCTCGCCGGGACACTGACGGAGCTCGCCGCGCACGGGATCGTGCCCGACCACGTCAACCTCGGCGGCGGCCTGCCCGCGCTCGGCTACCGGGACCGCCGCGGCAACGCCCTCGAACCGCCCCTCGACAAGATCTTCGCCGTCCTGCGCGAGGGGGTCGAGCGCCTGCGCGGCCTCACGCCCGCACCCCTGGACGTCGTCCTGGAACCCGGCCGCCACCTGGTCGCCGACCACGGCGTCGTCCACGCCCATGTCTCCCGGCTCACCCGGCGCAGGCAGCCCGACGGCACCGACGCCCACTGGCTGTACCTCAGCTGCGGCAAGTACAACGGCCTGTACGAGATGGACCAGGTCACGCACCGCCTCGTCTTCCCCGGCCGGTCCGAGGCCGAGGAGCACGTCCCCGCGATCGTCGCGGGACCGACCTGCGACAGCGACGACGCCTACGGCGGCGGCCGGCATCCGGTGCGCGTGCCCCGTGCCCTCGCCTCCGGCGACCCGGTCCGCATCCTCTCCGCCGGCGCCTACGCCACCAGCTACATGACCCAGGGGTTCAACGGCGTCCACCCGCTGCCGGCCGTCTGCACACGCGGCACCGGCGGGCGCACGGACCCCCGACGAACGGCACTGACATGAACCACACCCTGCGCATACGGGGCATCGCCGAGACCGACTGGCCCCGGCTGGTGGCCCTGGAGACGGAGGCGTACGCCGACCTCTCCCTCGCCGAGGGCGAGGAGTCACTGCGCTCCCGCGCCCGGGCCTCGGCCGGCACCTGCTTCGTCCTCGACCTCGACGGCGGGATCGCGGGCTACGTCCTCGCCCTGCCCTACCCCCGGCTCCGCTGCCCCGATCTGAGCCGCCCCGAACGGGTCGTCCACCACTCGGCCAACCTCCACCTGCACGACCTCGTCGTCAGCGCGCCGCTGCGCCGAAGAGGACTCGGCACCCGGCTCGTACGCCATCTGAGCGGCGTCGCCCGTGCCCGCGGCTTCGCGACGACGTCGCTCGTCGCGGTCGCCGGCAAGGAGCGGTTCTGGCAGGGCCACGGCTACCGGCCCCACCACGAGGCCCACCTCCCACCGGGCTACGGCGCGGACGCCGTCTACATGTCGGCACAGGTGGCCGCGGCCCGGCCCGACGAAGCCCGGAGAGCGGTCTGATGCCCGGACACCCCACCCCTGCCGGCACGCCCGCGTTCGCCCGCGCCAAATGGTCCATCGCGGCGCTGTTCTGCTTCCTCGGCTTCCAGTACGGCACCTGGATCTCCCGCCTCCCGGCGCTGCGGACCCGGCTGGACCTCGGCGCCGGCGAGGTGGGCCTGCTGCTGATGGCCTGCGGGGCGGGCGCGGCGGCCTCGTTCCCGCTCGTCGCCGTCCTGATGCGCCGGCTCGGCTCCCGGCGGCTGTCCCTCGTCTCCGCCCTGTGCCTCGTCGGCGTCCTGGCCGCGCTGCCCGCCGTACCGGACTACCCTTCGGCCCTCCTCGCCGTGTGCGCCGACGGTGTCGCGGTCGGCTGCCTCAACGTCGCGATGAACGCCCAGGGCGCCGCGCTGGAGAAGGCCCACGACCGCACCGCCATGTCCCAGCTGCACGCCACGTTCAGCGCCGGCCTGCTCGCGGCGGCCCTGCTGACCTCCGGCGCGACCACGCTGACCGCGTCCGTCCCGGCCCACTTCGCGGTGGCCGGCGCCCTGTTGCTGCTCCTGCTCGCCGCCGGCCGCCCGGCCCTGCTGACGGACCCGGGCACCCCGCCGGCCGGACCGGCCGGACCGAAGCGGCGACGCCGGCTCGTGCCGCCCTCCGCCGCGACCCTGCTCCTGGGCTGCGCCATGGCGTTCGGCACGATCACCGAGGGCGCCATGAACGACTGGTCCACGCTGTATCTGCGGGACGTCGTCGAGGCGTCCGCGACGGTGGCCCCCCTGGGCATCGCCGTCGTCTCCGTGACGATGCTGCTGGCCCGGGCGTGCGCCGACCGCTGGCGCACCCGCTGGGGCGACGGCCGTGTGGTCCGCACGGGCAGCGCCGTGGCCGCCGCCGGACTGGGCCTCGCGCTGCTCGCCGGGGGAGTGGTGCCCACCCTCCTCGGTTTCGCCTGTGTCGGCCTCGGCGCCGCCGCCATCACCCCGTGCGTGTACGTCGCCGCGGCCGAACGCGGCCCGGACGCCCTGGCCCTGGTCGCGGCGACGGGCACCACGGGCCTCCTGGCCGGACCCGCCCTCATCGGGTTCGTCGCGGCCGCGGCGAACCTGACGCTGGGCATGGCCACGGTGGCGGCCTCGGCCCTCGTCGTCACGCTGACCGCCCTGTGGATACCGTGGCGGGGGGGGGGGCCGGGGGGGGGGGCCCCCCCCCCGGGCCGCCCCCGCCCGGGGGGGCCCCCGCCCGGGCGGCCCGCGCCAGCCCGCCCCCCGCGGGAGGGGCGCGCG